>JANXRT010000187.1 GCA_025356735.1 Acetobacteraceae bacterium
GCGGCGGTGACGGCGGGGTCGCCCTCGACCGCACCGGCGGGGCCGAACCGGGTGAAGGTGAAAGCCTCGATGAACGAGGCGAGCGGTACGCCATGCTGTAGGCCGATGCTGACGGCGGCCGCGAAATTATCCATCAGGCCACGGAAGGCCGGGCTTTCCTTGGGCGCGGTCAGCAGGATCTCGCCCAGCCTGCCATCGGCGTATTCGCCGGTGCGCAGATAGAGCCGATGGCCGCCGACGGTCGCCTTTTGGGTGTAGCCGGCACGTCGGGCGGGCAGTTCCATGCGCTTCGGAGTGGCACCGGGCGCGGCATGGCTGGCGGCGGATTGTGGCCGGGCGGCAGGCATCCGGATGAACGGCGCCACCGCGTCTTGCATCGCGGCATGGTCTGCCTCCGTTGCCGTCGGCAGCATCGTCTCGCCCCGCAGCATGGCGGCCAGGGCCGCCTCGCCCGAGAGGCCCGAGGCCGCAAGCCACGCTCGGCTGCCACGGCTCAGTTCGCCGGCCGGGTTCAACGGCGAGAAAGCCGGCGCGATGCCGGTCGTCTCGACGCCGAGCAGCGCCTCGACCGGGCCGGCGGCGACGGCTGCGGCGAGCGTCTCGTGGTGCTGGCCGGTGATCGCGGCAGCTTCCTGACCGGCGGCGGCAACCGCCTGCGTCAGGGTCTCCAGCACGCAGTCCGGAACGGGCGGCAGGGCGCGGCGCTGGTAGCGAGCGCCCAGGCGTGTCGCCATGGCGCCGGACGCGATCTCCGCGCGCAGGCGCAGCAAGGCCGCGATGTTGGCGGCGATACCGTGGGCGCGCGGGTCGGCATAGGGAACACCTAGCGCCGCCAGCAGGCCAGCGAGGTCGGAAACGCCGAGTGCGAGGCATGGCGCGGCCGTGGATGCGAGGGTAAGCGCGACCACCGCGGTCTCGACCGCGCTTGCAAAAGCCTCCGCGTCGAAGCCGGTGCCGGCATCGTGGAACGAGGCAAGGTTGAACACGAAACCAAGTTGCCCATCCACGCCGCGCCAAACGGCTTCGCACGGAGCGGCCTGGCGATGCAGCAACAGGGCATGGAGCCGATCGGACAGGTTCGGGTCCATCTCCGCATGCCGCGCGATCGGAACGATCCAGCTTTCGGCCATGTCGACCAGCGATATGTCCGGCAACCTGCCGGTCCCGAACGGAAGGACATTACCGCCGCGGTCCCCCGCGAGTTCAGCGAGGCCTGCGGCCGCCTCGTCGTCCCACCCGCCAGGCAGCCGGACCCGCCGCGGCTGGCCGTCCGGGTCGGCCGCCGCCTCCACCCACCGCATCCGCACGCCATGCCAGACTTTGGTTTTGCCCATGGGCCGATGCTATGCCAGAGAACGGCGTGGTGAAAGCACATTTTGCGGTCGCCGCGCTCTATTACCACAAAATGCTGTGTGCCGTCGGTATTTTCGAGCCGTGGTGGACCGCGGGCGCAAGCCTTCGTATATGTTCGGAATGAATATCGGCACCCGCATCTTCACCTGGCTTCATGGCCGTCGCGTAGGCTCCGACGCCGCCGGCAATATCTACTACACCGAGCGCCGTCCGGGCGGGCGCATCCGCCCACGCCGATGGGTCGATTTCATCGGGCCGCCGGAGGCCAGCGCAATCCCCGCCGAATGGCATTCGTGGCTGCACCACACCACCGCCGAGCCGCTGCCCGATACCGGGCGCAAGCCATGGCAGAAGGTGCACCATGTCAACGCGACGGGCACGCCTTTCGGCTATCGGCCGCCGGGCCACGACTACCAGGGCGGCCACCGCGCCCGCGCGACCGGCGACTACGAGTCCTGGACCCCCGGTTCCTGAGCCGCCGGCATGACTTCCTCGACGATCGCGCGACGTAGCGCCACCGAATTGCTGACCGGGCTGGCGGTGTTGCTGATCGCCGCCGGGTTCCTGTTCTACGCCGTGATCCACTCCGGCCGCAGCAGCGCCTCCGGCTATCCTCTGATCGCCAGGTTCGACCATATCGATGGGCTGCTGGTCGGCTCAGACGTACGCCTGGCCGGAGTCAAGGTAGGCAGCGTCAGCAGTGCCCGGATCGACCCGCAGACCTACCTGGCGGTGGTCACGCTCAGCCTGCAGGACAACATCCAGCTGCCCAAGGACAGCAGCGCCGAGATCACCAGCGACGGGCTGCTCGGCGGCAAGTTCCTGTCGCTGACGCCGGGTGGCGACACCACCATGCTCAAGCCCGGCCAGACCATCACCATCACCCAATCCTCGGTCAGCCTGGAGCAGTTGCTCGGGAAATTCATCTTCAGCGTCACCAGCCTGGTGGGTCCAGCCAAAGGGGACGCGGCGGCGGCGCAGAAACCTGGCGCGGCACCGAAGTGAGCCGAGCGCCGCTGGGCTGCCTGGCAGCCACGATCGTCCTGATGCTGACAGCGGCATCGGCCGCGCCCAGTGCCGACACGCCACCGGAACGTGACGGCACGGCGTCCGTCTGGCTGGGGCGCAAGGCCGCCGAGTTGCAGGTGCTGGACAAGATTAATGCCCGCCATGGCACGCTCAGCGTGCCGGTCGGGCAGCAAGCGCATTACGGCTCGCTGACCATCGATGTGCGCAACTGCGTGGTGCGGCCGGCCAACCAGCCGGCGGAGGCGGCGGCGTTCCTGACCGTAACCGACGCCAACAACGAGGGCGTCGCGTTCCAAGGCTGGATGATCGCCGGCCAGCCGGCGCTGTCGATGCTGCAGCATCCGGTATTCGACCTGCGGGTCCTGGGCTGCACGCCATGATCGGCTGCACGCCATGACCGATGGCGCCGACACAACGGCACTGCCGCCGATGGCACGCAGCGCGTTGCTGCTCGACATGGACGGCACTCTGCTCGATATCGCATCGACACCGGCTGCCGTGGTGGTGCCGCCGCAGCTGCTGGACTCGTTGCGCGCGCTGACGGTGCGGTTGGACGGCGCCTTGGCGGTGGTCAGCGGCCGGCCGGTGGCGCAGATCGACGCCCTGCTTCAGGCCATCCCCTATGCGGCTTCGGGCGAGCATGGCGGCGCCTTGCGCTTCGGGCCCGACGCCGCATTGCAGCGTGGCGCTTTGCCCGAGCCCCCCGCCCATTGGCTCGCCGCCGTTTCCGCCTGGGTCGGCGCCAACCCCGGCACCTTGCTGGAGCTCAAGGCACGCGGCTTCGTGGTGCACTTTCGTGCCGTGCCGGTGCTGGACTCGACGATCAGGGCGATGCTGGAGGCGATGATCGCGGCAAACGACGCTTTCTCGTTGATGCCGGGGCGCAAGGCGTGGGAGGTTCGGCCTGCCGCCGTCAACAAGGGCACGGCGGTCGCTGCATTGATGGCGCGCGCGCCATTCGCCGGGCGGCTGCCGATTTTCATCGGCGATGACGTGACCGACGAGGACGGCATTGCAGCGGCCGGCGCGCAAGGCGGCGCCGGGCTTCTGGTGGCACCCGCGTTCGGCGACCCGCAGGGGGTCCGCGACTGGCTTGCCGCCAGCGCCAGCGCCGGGGAGTGGGCGGCGATCCGAGCCTGAGGCACTTTCGCGACATGGGAAAACTAACTCCGCGCATCGTCGCGCTGTTTAGCCTGCTCGCCGCCGGGCTGGCGCTTGGCGTGGCGCTGGGCTCCGAATACCTCGGTGGCCTGGCGCCCTGCGCGCTGTGCCTATGGGAACGCGTGCCCTACCGGGTGGCGATCGCCCTGGCTGCCCTGGCGCTGCTGATGCCGTCGCGCGTCGTGCTCAGCCTGATCGCGGGGGTGGCCATCGCAGGCGCCGGGCTGGCCGCGGTCCATGTCGGCGTCGAGCAGGGATTCTGGCCAAGCCCGCTGCCGGAATGCGCCACCCACATGACCGCGGTGGGTTCCATCGCCGACCGGCTGGCGGCAATGCCCGCGCTGCCGGCGAAACCGTGCGACGAACCAAGCTTCCTCATTCCGTTCGTGCCGGTGTCGATGGCCGCGATGAACCTGCTTTTCGCCCTGGCGTTCGCGGCCTTGCTCGCCATCTATCTGGTGCAATCGCGAAAGCCACGACCATGAGTGCAACTTTGAAAAACGATCTGCCCGGCAGCCTGTCGCAGGATGAGGCGGTCGAGCGCATGATCCGGGTCGACCATGCCGGCGAGTATGGCGCCACCCGCATCTATGCCGGACAGCTGGCGGTACTCGGCCGTGGCGACAAGGGCGACGTGCTGCGTCACATGCTGGATCAGGAGAAGGTCCATCTGAAGACCTTCTCCGGGTTGATTGCCACCCGCCGCGTGCGGCCGACGGCATTGCTGCCGCTGTGGAACCTAGCCGGCTTCGCGCTTGGTGCCGCCACCGCACTGCTGGGCGAGAAGGCCGCGATGGCCTGCACAGTCGCGGTCGAGGAGGCAATTGACGAACATTACACGGCGCAGCTCGATACGCTGGGCGAGACCGAACCGGCGCTGGTCCGCACCATCGAGGCGTTTCGCGCCGAGGAGTTGGAGCATCGCGACATTGGACTCGAGCATGGTGCCGAGCAGGCACGAGGCTTCCGCCTGATGTCCGCAGTGATCAAGACGGGCTGCCAGATAGCCATCAAGATCAGCGAAAGAATCTGACGGAGCGAATGAAGGTTTGGGCCTCAGGCCCCAGCCGGCGGAGCCCTAACTTTCGAGCTCGCTATCCCAATACAAATAATCCCGCCAACTCTGATGCAGATAGTTGGGCGGAAACGCCCGCCCGTTATCCTGCAACTCCCACGTCGTCGGCTGGCGCGGCTCCGAGCGCGGAAACATCCGGCACTCGCGCGACAAGTGCGAGCCTTTGCGCAGGTTGCAGGCGCCGCAGGCGGTGACGACGTTTTCCCAGGTGGTGCGCCCACCCCTGCAACGCGGTACGACGTGGTCAAAGGTCAGGTCCGGCGCCGGCGAGCGTTCGCTGCAGTACTGGCACTCGAATGCGTCGCGGAGAAACACGTTGAACCGGGTGAAGGCGGGCCGGCGGGAGCTCGGGATGTAATCCTTGAGTGCGATGACGCTGGGCAGCCGCATCGTCATGCTCGGCGAATGGACTTCGGTATCGTATTCGTTGAGCACCGAGACGCGGTCCATGAACACGGCCTTGACCGCATCCTGCCAGCACCACAGCGACAGCGGGAAATAGGATAGCGGGCGAAAATCCGCGTTTAGCACCAGCGCAGGGAAATGCTGTCCGCCATCCGGCAAGAAAAGCTCCGTGTCAAACGCAGGAGATACAGTCATCTAGAAAGCGCATGATCGCAGACAGATATGGGTGCCGCAAGCTGTCACGCCACCGGATTCACGCTCCTGTCATGCCTCTGCATCAGGGGAACCCAGATAGCGTTGCAGGAACAGCGCCCCTCGCGACAATCCGACCTCGTCGATGCCGTGCCCGAGGCCTGGGCAGAACAGCGACTCGACCGGAATGCCTTCCCGATGAAGCGCCGCCTCCGCCTCGCGTGAGCGAAGTGAGGAGACGACCTCGTCGTCCTCGCCATGCACCAGCAGCACCGGTGGCCGGTGGGTGATTTCGGCGGCGAGGCTTTCCGGCGCCATCAGGGCACCGGAGTAGGCCAGGATCGCCCGCGGCGCGGCAACGCGCCGCAGCCCGACATGCAGCGCCATCATCGCGCCCTGGCTGAAGCCCATCAGCGCGTAGGCATCGGCGGGCAGTTCAAGCCTGGAAAGCTCGCTGTCGATGAAACCGTCGAGGTGGCGCGCCGCCGACCGAACCTGGGGCTCGATCACCGACGGCGTGCGGTCGGCGACGCTGAACCATTGCCGTCCGTGCGGCGCCATGTCGCACGGCAACGGCGCGTGGGGTGCCATGAAGGCGGCATCCGGCACCGCATGCGCCCAGGCGGCGGCGATGTCGATCAGGTCGAAACCGTCGGCTCCCAGGCCGTGGCACAGCACAACCAGCTGTCTTGGCGGGTTGCCGGAAGCCGGGCCGGTGCGGGGGAAATCAGCCTGTGCCATCTTGCTCTCCGTGCTTCCGTTCGGCGTAAAGTGCCACCCGCCCGATGTCCATGACCACCCGATTCGCCCCAAGCCCAACCGGCTATCTGCACCTTGGCCATGCTCGCGCGGCGATGATCGCCTGGCAGCACGCCCGGCGCGGGAACGGGCGGTTCCTGTTGCGCATGGAGGATATCGATCCGACCCGGTGCCGGCCTGAATTTACCGCCGCCATCCTCCAGGATCTGGCCTGGCTCGGTATCGACTGGGATTTTGGCGTGTGGCACCAGTCCGACCATCTGCCCGAGTATCGCCAGGTGCTCGACGATCTTATGGCTCGTGGCCTGGTCTATCCGTGCTTTTGCAGCCGCGCGGAAATCCGCCGGGAGATCGCCCTGTCCGGCGCCGCGCCGCACGCGCCGGATGGCAACGCGATTTATCCCGGCACCTGTCGTCGGCTGCCTGCCACGGCGCGAGCCAAGCGGCTGACCAACGGAGTGGCGCACGCGTGGCGGCTGGACACGGAGCGCGCCGTTGCGTCGGTTCCTAAGCTGCATTTCCGTGAGCATGGCGCGCCGGTCGCGTGCCGGCCGGAAAGCTTTGGCGATGTCGTCCTCGCCCGCAATGACGCACCGGCGAGCTATCACCTGTGCGTCACCCATGACGACGCGATCCAGGGCGTGACGCTGGTCACCCGCGGCGAGGATTTGCTGCCGGCAACGGCGATCCACCGGCTGATCCAGGCATTGATGGGCTGGCCGGCACCCGACTATGAGCATTTTTCACTGCTGCTGGATGCCGCCGGACGGCGCCTGTCCAAGCGCGACAACGCGGTCACGTTGCGAGACATGCGCGAAGCGGGCCTAAGCCCGCGCGATGTCCGGATTGCGGCCGAAATCGACTAACAGGGTCACCCTTCGCTCGCGAGGTGGAAGCTGCCATCCATCACCGCGACGCAGTGGCCGCCGACATGCACGCGCTCGACGACGCCATCCCGTTTATGGGCTCGCGCCAGCAGCAGACTCGGCCGTCCCATGTCGACACCCTGACCAACCCTCAGGGCAAGATCAAGGTCGGCGCCAGGCTGGAGTTGGGCCAGCAACGCCGTCATCGCCGCGGTGGCGCTGCCGGTCGCCGGGTCTTCGGTCATCCGCGGCATGAACATGCGCGCCTGCACGTCGCGGCTGGCGTCACCCTCGACGTCGCGGGTGTAGGCGTAGATGGAGTTCGCACCATCGAGCGGCAGCAGCCTGTCATAGCCGGATCGAACCGGCCCGGCCCGGCGCAACGCATCTCGGGACGCGAGCTCGACCACCAGGAACGGCAGCCCGACCGAGACGACCTGCGGGAAATGGTTGCCGATCGCGATGTCTCGTTGTTCCAGCGAAAGGCACGCGGCCACCTGCCCGGGATCAGGCTGTGCCAATCGCGATAGGCGTTCGGGCGCGACCAGCTCGGCTCCGGCCACCCCGCCATTTTCGGTCATCAGCCGGATTGGAACGAGGCCGGCCGCCTCCTCGAAGACGAACCGGTCGGGAACCGTTTGCCTGGTCGCGGCGGCTTGTTTGGCAAGCGCGAAGGCAGTGCCGACATTGGGGTGGCCGGCGAAAGGAAGTTCGTTGCCGGGGGTGAAGATGCGCACCCATGCGGTGTGGACGGAGTCGCGCGGCGGCAGCACGAACGTGGTTTCCGAGTAGTTGAACTCGATGGCGATCGCCTGCATCTGCGCCGTCGATAGCCCGGCCGCGTCCAGCACCACGGCGAGCGGATTGCCGCCGAAAATGCGGTCCGTGAACACATCGACGGTGGCGTAGCGACGTTGCACTCAAAGCCTCCCGTCTCAGCAGGCGTTGCCCCGCAGCGTGAAGGACCGCACGCGGTTGGCGACCAGTTCGAACGTCGTCTCGCAGTCTCGCTCGACCGCCTGCGGCGGCAGGCCGCCATAGCCGTAGGGGCCGCCATAGCCGTAGGGGCCGAACGGTGGGCCGTAGCCTGGAAATCCGGGGCTGCCGGGAATGATGTCGACACGGCGGTCGCTGTAGGCCAGGAACTTGACCCCGCCGCTCTCGATGCTGCGGACCGGCACGCCGACCGCGGCGATCAGCTCCGGCTCGGTGCGGCCGATGAACTGAGTGAGGTAGGTGGACCGGCTAACCCCCGGCTCGCAGCCGGCCACCACCAGCAGGATACCGGCAGGCAGGATGCGACGCAGGATGACAGCTATCGACATGTCTCTCGTATCACCGTGGTTCTGCCAGCCATAGCACGTCCTGAATACGATGCACGCCGGCAGCGATCATCGCCAGCCGGTCGAAGCCGATCGCGATGCCGGCACAGGGCGGCATGCCGCACTCCAGCGCGCGGAGGAAATCCTCGTCCAGCTTCCAGTCGAGCGGTGGACCGGCGCCGTACAAACCATGCCGCCGGGCACGGTCGGCCATGAACCGCGCCCGCTGCTCGGCGGCGTCGGTAAGCTCGACGAAGGCGTTCCCCAGCTCAATGCCACAAATAAACAGCTCAAAACGCTCGGCGACGCGCGGGTCGGCGGGATCGCGCCGGGCCAGCGCCGCCTGCGCCGTCGGCCAGTGGGTGAGGAACGTCGGATGGTCGCGACCAAGCTCCGGCTCGATCCTGTCCAGCAACAGCCGGAAGAACAAATCCTCCCAATCCTCGCCATGCCGCAGCCGCACCCCGGCCGCGGCGGCCAGCGCTGGGGCGTCGTCCGCCGTCGCCAGCAGGTCGGCGCCGACATGGCGGCGAAACGCTTCGGCCACGGTCAGGCGGTCAAACCGGGACAGGTCGGTGGTGACGCCGCGGCAGCTCACCATCGGCGGCAGCACGGCACGCAGATACCTCTGGGTCGTATCCATAAGCGCCGCCATCGAGGCGCCTGGCTGATACCACTCCAGCATCGAGAATTCCGCCGAGTGCAGCGGGCTCGCCGCATCGTCGCGCCATACCCGGGCGATCTGGAAAATAGGTCCGGCGCCGGCCACCAGAAGCCGCTTCATGGCGAATTCGGGCGAGGTGTGCAGCCATAGCGGTTTTTCTCCGTGCTCGACCCGGAACGGCCGCAGATGCACCTCTTCCCCCGGTGCCGCCACCGCGTAAGGGGTTTCGACCTCCATGAAGCCGCGGCTGAAGAAGAAGGCGCGCGTTGCGGCCATCAGCTTCTGGCGGCGGCGCAGGGCGGGCAATCTGGCTGCCAGGTCATCTGGGTGCCAATTTGGTTGCAACATGAAAAGCTTAACCTTTGAGAACCAATCCTTAAGCCAGATGCGTCACTCCGGCCGGCGGCGAACAAGCCGCGTCAGCCATAGCGTGAGCAGCCCCACCGCGGCGGCGTCGATGGCAAAACCAACGCGATAGCCAAACGCCGCGATCGCGCCGCCGAAGGCCAGCGCACCCAGGCTCGAGCCCAGGAACAGCATGAACACGAACAACGATACCGCGGTGGCGCGCGCCTCGGGCAGCAACTCGCTGGCGCGGGTCTGAAGCACCGGATGCAGCATGAAGTAGCCGAGCCCCAGCATCGCCTCGATGGCAACAAAGGCGAACTTCTGCCGCACGACGCTGGTGGCCACAAGGCCAAGCACGATCAGGCCGCCGCCGCAGCCAACAAGGCCGGCCTCGCCCAATGCCGGCACGAGGCGGGACGCCGCCCTCGTATAGGCCAGTGCGCCAAGGCCAAAGCATGACAGAACCAGCCCGACCGCCGCGAACGATAATCCGAACTCCTGATGCAGGAAGGGGGCGATGAACGGGAACACACCGATCATCACGGCCCCTTCCACCAGGGCGGCGAGCAACAGCAACCGGGCGTTGGTGCTACGGGCCAGACGCAGGTAATGGGTCGGGTTGAAGGTCTTCGTACCGACCGCGTCGGGAAGGCCGCGCATCGCCACGAACAGCAGCGCGGCGACGACCACCGAAATCGACGACAGCAGCAGGAACACGCCGCGCCAGCCGATGAATTCGCCGAATAGCCCGCCCACCGGGCCGGCCAGGATCTGAGCCAGCACGATGCCGATGAGAAACCTCGAGATCGCCAGGTTGCGACGCTCATAGGGCACGGCATCGCCGATATAGGCCAGGCAGACCGGGATCAGCCCGGCGCTCGCCGCTCCGGCCAGAATGCGCATCCCGATCAGCATCGGCAGGCCGGATGCGAGCGCACAGGCGCCGGTGAACACCGCATAACCGCACAGTGCGCCAAGCATCAGCCGCAGCTTGCCGACGCGATCGCCGACCGGCCCCAGCACCAGCTGGCTGAAACCGTAGGCCAGGGTGAACGCCGCGACGACGATCGAAGACGCGGCCACCGTGACCTTGAAGTCCTGCGAAATCACGGCGAGCAGCGGATCGATCACCCGGGCTCCGGCCGACGACAGAAAGCCGGCCGCGGCGAGCAGACCGATCGGTAGCGCCTGCCTTACCGCCGGATCAGGCGCATTCGGATCGTTCATGCATCGGTTATGCGCAAGCGCACGGATTATGCGCAAGCTTCCTGTAGATATTCAGAATATTTGACTAATCTTTAACGTATTATTAACGATAATTGGACGGAACGACAGTGTCGCTCAGTCCGGCCCGTCCTCAGTTTCGTTCTCCTGCTCCTGAGCTTGTTCCTCGTGCCGCAGTTCCTGACGCGTCATCGGTGTCTGCCTGGTTTCGCCCTGATCGGTCATCCGTCCGGGCGCCTCGCCATAATTGTCCTGGATCGCCGCCTCCTCCACCACCACGCCCGGCATCTTCTCGTCCAACGTCATAGGGTTGGGCAGCAATCCGGCGCCGGCACTTTCCTCCATGCCGATCAGGGTCTCCGCACGTTCCCGGAACTCCTTCTCCTGACCGGCTGGGCTGCCGTCTTCCTGCCACAGCTGCCGGGCTCGATCCTGGATTCGCGCAGCGCGTTCCGGTGAGTCTTCAAGCGGATTGGCTTCGGTCGGGTGGTCGGACATCAAGTTCCTCCAGGCTGCTGATAGGCGGATGCCAAGGCTGAATGCCGCGCATGGGATCCGGTTGCCTAACCGGGTGATGGAGGTTGTGGACGCGAGGTCCGCCGGGCAATTTTAAGCGTTCGTTAACACTTCGCGCCGATAATTAGCCGGATTTGGCGCGCAGGCGGTCGAACAACAGCTCGGCGGGCTGCGCATGGCAGGAACGAGACATGGCTTGGACCGGTGGATGCCGCGCTCGCTCCTGACGATCTTGCTTGCCGTCGGAAGCCTTTTCGCGGCCGCAGCAGAACCCGGCCGAGCCGAAATGCCGCCCTCGCCGACGCCGAACCTTGACGACTGGCGATCCGCCTACCAGCGTCCCGAAACCATCCCGTTTCCCGCCAGCAATCCTTACAGCGCCGCAAAGGCTGCCCTTGGCCGGGCGCTGTTTTTCGATCCGGCGCTGTCGGGCGATGGCACCCATTCCTGTGCCACTTGCCACCAGCCGGGACTATCCTGGGGCGACGGGCTGGCGCGTGCCGTCGGCATCGGTGGCAACCGGCTCGCGCTGCGATCGCCCACCTTGATCAACGTCGCCTGGACCGACGCGGGCGGCTGGGACGGCAAATTCGACACGATCGAGAGCGTCGCCTTCGCCGCCATTCTGGGCCACGGCAACATGAGCCAGACGGAACCGCGGCTGCTGGAGCGGCTGAATGCCATACCGGGCTACGTCGAGGCCTTCCAGCAAAGCTTTTTTGGCCTGGCGATCAGCCGGAACACCGTGGAACTGGCGCTGGCAACGTTCGAGCGGACCCTCGTCTCGCCGGCAACGCCGTTCGACCGCTGGGTCGCCGGCGACGAGGCGGCGATCAGCGCGCGCGCAAAAGCCGGGTTCGAGGTCTTTCGCGGTCGCGGCCATTGCGCCGACTGCCACGCCAGCTGGAATTTCACCGAGGGTGCTTTCTTCGATATCGGGCTTGCCGACGCGGACATCGGCCGTGGCCGGTTGTTCCCGAATTCGGTGGCGCTGCGACACGCCTTCAAGGTGCCGACCTTGCGCGATGTCGCCCGCCGCGCGCCCTACATGCATGACGGCTCGTTCCTTACCCTCTCGGCGGTGGTCGACTTCTACGATGGCGCCGGCATCGACCGGCCCAGCCGGTCACCGCTGATCCGCAAGCTCGGGCTCAGCGCACGCGAAAAGCACGACCTGATTGAGTTTCTGGCCACGCTGACCGGCGATCCGGTGCCGTTCCCAGTACCCGTGTTGCCGCGTTGAGGTATTCGCCGCATTCCGTGGCAGCGACGCGGCTACAGAAATGGGAACAACGTCGCCATCAAAGCGATGCCGACCATGACCAGTGCCGCGGCAAACCGTCGAACAACCGGCCGATGCTCGGCATCCGCGCCAGAAGCCGCGGCAGCGAGCCCCGAAAACGCACAGGCGGCACCGATCTGGGCCATCACGATCACCTTGTCTCTGTTTCCGATCTGTTTTTCAGTTATCCGACGATAACGTTAATAAAACGTTGCAGCAACTTCTCCAATCTCCGATCTCGCGTCGTGCCGCCGAGACTTCCGGTCGGCATGATCTCTGCCCTGCTGGCGATGCATCCCGGCTCCGCCCTCGCGCACGTCAAATGGTTTTCGAAATACGATGTGCTGGCAACGCCGGCAGCGTTTGAAAAAATGTTGTCGGCGGCGTTCGGCCAGCTCGCCTTGCTGTCCATCCTGCTGCTCACCCTGGCTGCGATGATCGAGACTACCACCGTCGGACGGACCCTGCTCGCCGGCATCGATGACCTCACCGCTGCCCTGCGCGCGCGCATCGACGGCCTGCTGCGTGCGGCCACGGCCGCGTTCTTCATCGCGTTGTGGGCGCATGGCGGCATCATCCTGACACCTGAGCTGGCAACCACCGACACGCGCATCGAATGGCTCCAGGCCGCGATCGCCCTCGGGATGCTGTGGCGCTCCACGATGGCCTTGTCCGGCCTCGGCATCGTCGGCCTGTTCGCCCTCGGCATCCGCGACTACGGGCTGTTCCACATGCTGGACTACCCGATCTTCCTGGGTCTCGCGGGCTATCTCGCGCTGTCCGGCTGGAATCTTCGCTGGATCGGGCGGCCGCCGGTGACTCTGCTGCGCTGGAGCGCCGGCATCACCCTGATGTGGGCATCGGTCGAGAAATGGGCGTATCCGGACTGGACCTTTCCGCTGCTCGTCCTGCACCCGAAACTCGCCATGGGGTACGACCCAGGCTTCTTCCTGACCGCTTCGGGCATGGTCGAGTTCGGCTGCGCCTTCGCCCTGATCTGGACGCCGCTAGTCCGCCGGCTGGCGGCGGTGGCACTGGTCTCGATCTTCACCAGCGCGATCGTTGAATTCGGCAAGATCGACGCCATCGGCCATCTGCCGATCATCGCCGCCCTGCTAGCCTTCGTCGCCGAGACGGCAGTCAGCCCGGCAGGCCGGGTGGCGGCGATGCGCAGGCCGATTTATCTTGCGGCCTTCTACGTGCTATGCCTGGCAGGCTTTATCACCGCCTATTACGGGCTGCATTCACTGCTTGCACGGGGCTAACAAGCCTATCGCACGACGACGGCAAGACGCATCTTGGGGTGAATGCCGCACAGCACCGTGTAGCTGCCGAGTTCCGAAAAGACGATGTCGACCGTGGCGCCCGGCTTCTGCTCGCCGGAGTCGAAGCTGAACCGCGGCGACCGGACATAGGCGTGGTGCAGCAGCGGACCGTCGTCGTTGAGGATGCGCAGCGCCTCGCCTGGCGCCAACTCAATGCTGCCGGGCTGAAACGCACGGTTCTTCTGCGTCGCCAGGACCGGTTCGGCGGCCATCGCCGCCATCCAGGCCGTTGAGCCGACGAGGATTGCGGCGGCGGCGATCTGAATTGCGCGCGCAAAGTGATTCATCTGGGTTCCTCCTTCGCTGCCGGCTAGCGTTCGATGCAACTCGCCCGTGGAAGGTTTTCCTCATGGGCGCAGGACATTAAGAAAGCGTTTCTGCCGCGATCTGAGGGTCCACTGTCGATTATGGGTCCCTTAATCCGGACCGCGTAGATCGTGCGCATGATCATCAGAAAAACCGCCGGGTTCCTGTCCGCCGATCATCGGCATGCGCAAACCCGGCCTGCGAAAGGCCGGCAAGGTTTGCGGCTGACCATTCGCGCCAAGATTGTCTGCGCCTTCGTGGCGATCAGCCTGATCACGCTCGGCCTCAGCCTCTACGCCCAGCACAGCATCGACATCGCCGGCGCGCTGGTGGTGCGCACCTTCGACAATGCCCTCATATCGACCAACTACGCCCGGGGCGCGGCGGCGGATTTCTCCAGCATGCAGGCCGCCCTGGCCAAACGGCGGTGGCACCGCGCTGCGGACACGCAAACCTTGACCGACCAGATCGCACGGTTGGCGCTGACGCTGGCCGAGGACCTGACGGTCGCCGCCGACCGGTCCCTGTCGCCCGGCGTCGCTGCCTCGGTGAGCGAGGTCGTGGCCGCGGTCGCACGATGGCGGCAATGTGCCGACGCGCTGCTCGACGCGAACGCCACCGAGGCGGAATGGGCGGCGCTCGAACCCGCTTCGGCTGATGTCGCCGAAAAGCTTGACCTGCTCGTCAACCAGACCGCGGAAGATGGTTTCCACTACCGCCAGCAGGCGATCGCCACGGTTCGCACGGAGCAGCGCGCCAACCTGCTTGGCCTGATCGCCAGTCTTGGGCTGGCGGCGACGATCACCGTCATGCTGAACCGACGCATCATGGGACCGGTGATTGCAGCGTCGGAGGCGGCCCGTCGCATCGCCTCGGGCGAACTCTCGACGCCGATTCCCGGCGCCGGCAACGACGAGCTCGGCTCGCTGCTGGTCGCGATGGAGCACATGCGCGGCGACATCCAGCGCATGATGCAGCGCGAGGTGGCGCAGCGCCGCTCCGCCGAAACGCGGCTGGCAGACAGCATCGAGAGCCTGCAGGAGGGATTGATCCTGGTTGACGGTGACGGCCGCATCGTCATCGCCAACTCGCAGATGACCGAATTCATGCCCAACCTGCGCCATCTGCTGCAAGGCGCCATGCGCTACGCCGATTTCGAGGCGGCGATCGTGCATCAGGGCATCTTCGGCAACAGCCCGGCCCGCACCATCGCCGCGTTGCGCCGGCTGCGGGCACCCGGCGGCGTGTCCTCGATCGAGGAGAAGCTGTCCGACGGGCGCTGGCTGAGGATTAGCCGCAGCTCCAACAGCGAGGGCGGCTTCGTCGCCATCTGCAGCGACGTCACCGCCCTGAAGGCGCGCGAGGCCGAGCTGGAACGTACCAATCTGCGGTTTGACGCGGCGCTCAGCAACATGTCGCAGGGATTGACCCTGTTCGACGCGTCCGGCCGCCTGCAGGTGGTCAACCGCCAGTTCGTCGAGATGTTCCGGTTGCAGGCAGACCAGGTCGTCGCTGGAATCGCGCTGGGCGAACTGGTGGCGATGAGCGTCGCCGCCGGCAACCATCCTGGCCTGACCGCTGCGGAAATCCTCGCCGACCGGCAGAACTCCGCCATGCGGCGGGAGGCCGACACGCATTTCCAGGAACTCAGCGCCGGCCGCGTGGTCGCGATCTCGCATGAGCCGCTGCCCGACGGCGGCTGGGTCGAGACCTACGAGGACATCACCGAGCGGCGCCGGTCGGAGGCGCAGATCGTCTTCATGGCGCGCCACGACGCGCTGACTGGCCTGCCCAACCGGGTGCTGTTCCGCGAGCGTGTCGACCAAGCGGTGGCGCAGGCTGGGCGCGGCATGGGCTGCGCTGTGCCTAGATCTCGACCGGTTCAAGGCGGTCAACGACACGCTCGGCCATCCGGTCGGCGACCTGCTGCTGCGCGCCGTTGCCGACCGGCTGCTCGCCTGCGTGCGCGAAACCGACGTGGTGGCGCGGCTCGGCGGCGACGAATTCGCCATCGTCCAGGCCAATCTCGGCCGGCCGGAGGATGCGAGCGAGCTGGCACGGCGTGTCGTCGCCACCCTCAGCAAGCCGTTCGAGATCGATGGCCACGTGATCAATGTCGGCACCAGCATCGGCATCGCGATTTGTCCGGCGGACGGCAGCCATGTCGACCGGCTGGTGAAAAGCGCCGACACCGCCCTGTACCGCGCCAAGGCCGAGGGTCGCAACACCTTCCGTTTTTTCGAGGCCCGGATGGAGGAACGTCAGCGCGCCCGGCGCGAGCTCGAAACCGACCTTCGCCAAGCCATCGCCAACCAGGAATTCGAGCTTTACTACCAGCCTCTGGTCGATCTGCGCTCCGACCGCATCAGCGGCTTCGAGGCGTTGATCCGGTGGCGCCATCCCGAGCGCGGCATGATCTCGCCAGCCGAGTTCATCCCCCTCGCCGAGGAGATGGGCCTGATCGTGCCGATCGGCGACTGGGTGCTGCGCCAGGCGTGCCGCGAGGCGGCCTCATGGCCGGACGCGTTCAAGATCGCGATCAACGTGTCGCCGGTGCAGTTCAAGAATCCCGGCCTGATCGATTGCGTCGAGGAGGCATTGCGTCACTCGGGCCTGCCCGCCCACCGGCTGGAGCTGGAAGTGACTGAAACGGTGCTCCTGGCCGAGAACGACGCCATCCTGGCCACCCTGCACAGCCTGCGCGACCTCGGCGTGCATATTTCGATGGACGATTTCGGCACCGGCTATTCGTCGCTGAGCTACCTGCGGTCGTTTCCGTTTGACAAAATCAAGATCGACCAGATGTTCATCCGCGATCTGTCCACCAATACCGAGGCAAGCGCGATCATCCGCGCCATCGTCGGCCTGGCCACCAGCTTCGGCATGCGTATCACCGCGGAGGGGGTCGAAACGCCCGAGCAGCTGAAATGCCTGCGCCTGGAGGGATGCCATGAGGTTCAGGGCTACCTGTTCAGCCCGCCCCGGCCAGCTGCCGAAATACTGGCGCTGATCGAGACGATCAACGGCCCTGGCGACCGGCTGGAGTTTACCGAACAGCCTTTGTTGATGTTGGCGACGGGTTAGAAAGCAGGCATGGGGCTCTGCCCCAAACCCCGCCGGGTTAGCGCCCCCGGCCTTGCCTTGTTGCGGCAATACGCACATCTGTCAGCCTCATCCCCAGGAGAGCACGGCGTGAAGCAGCAATGGCTGGCCTGGGTCTTGACGGTAACGCTCACCGCCGCGACCACCCCCGGACATGCCGCCAAACCCGAGGCCGTGCTTCGCACCACCCTGGCCAACGGCCTTCGCGTCGTCATCGTGCCGAACCGGCTGGCCCCGGTAGTCACCACCAGCCTTAACTATCTCGTCGGATCGAACGACGCGCCGGAGGGCTTTCCCGGCACGGCGCACGCGCTCGAGCACATGATGTTCCGCGGCAGCGACGGGCTGGACCGTGATCAGCTCGCTGAACTCGGCGCGCTGTTGGGCGGCGCCTACAATGCCAGCACCACCGAGACCGTGACGCAGTACACCTATACCGTTGCCGCCACAGATCTCGGCTTGGCGCTGCACAGCGAGGCGCTGCGGATGCGCGGCCTCAGCCTCAACGAGGCCGACTGGGTGCAGGAGCGTGGCGCCATCGAGCAGGAGGTGTCCCGCGACCTGTCGGACCCCTTCTACAACTACCTGTCGAGCGCGCAGGCGATCCTGTTCCAGGGCACGCCATACGAGCATGACGCGCTCGGCACCCGACCCTCGTTCGACCGCACCGACGCGGTCCTGCTGCGGCGGTTCTACGAAAGCTGGTACGCCCCCAACAACGCCATCCTGGTGATCGCCGGCGATGTCCGCCCGGCGGAGGCTGTGGCCGAGGCTGAGGCCGCGTTCGGCGGCATTCCCCGGCGCGAGATACCACAGCATGCCGGCTTTGCCGCCAACCCGGTGCAGCCCAAAATGCTGGAACTGCCGACCAATTTCTCGGTCGGGCTGGTAACCCTCGCCTATCGCATGCCCGGGCTGAAGGATGCCGATTTCGCCGCCGCCGACATGTTGAGCGACGTGCTGGACAGCAAGCGCGGCGCGCTGTTCGGGCTGGTGCCGGCCGGCCGGGCGCTGACAGCGCAATTTTCCTACCAGGCCAAGGCCGGTGTCGGCGTCGGCCTCGCTTTGGCGGCATTCCCGAAGGGAGGCGACCCGACGGCCCCACTTGCCGATCTACGGCGGGTCATTGCCGACATGGTGCGCGATGGCGTCCCACCTGAACTGGTCGAAGCCGCGAGGCGCCAGGAACTGGCCCAGCTTGCCTTTGCCAATGACAGCATCTCCGGCCTGGCCAGAAACTGGTCCCGCGCGTTGGCCGAGCAGGGTGCGGAGTCGCCTGACGACCTCGCCCGGGCGTATGCCGCGGTGACCGTCGCCGATGTCGACCGGCTGGCGCGCCTGCTGCTCGATCCCGATCATGCCGTCACCGCGATCCTGACGCCGCAAAGCTCCGGCCAGCCGGTGTCTGGCCGCGGCTTTGGTGGCGGCGAGGCGTTCGGCGGCGCGCCGGACCATCCGGTGGTGCTGCCGGGCTGGGCCGCATCCGCCCTGGCTGACCTGCGTCTGCCGGACCCGACCGAGCCGCCCGATGTCAGCGTGCTGGCCAACGGGTTGCGGCTGATCATCCAAACCGAGCATGTCAGCCCAACAGTGTCGGTCTATGGCCGAGTGCGCCAGGTCACCGAGAACCAGCAGCCGGCCGGGCAGGAGGGCATCGCCTCGATCGCCGGCCAGTTGTTCGGCTACGGCACCGAAACTCGCGATCGGCTGGCGTTCCAGCGCGCGATCGACGACCTGGCCGCCACCGTCAACGCCGGCGCCAGCTTCTCGCTCAAGGCGCTGACGCCGCAATTCGAGCCCGGCATGCGACTGCTGGCCGAGAACGAGCTACGTCCGGCTTTCCCCGGCCCGGCGTTCGACATTGTCCGAAGCCAGACCGCGAAAAGCCTGGCCGGGCTGCTGCAATCGCCCGACTACCTGTTCCGGCGCGCGGTCAATCGTGCCTTGGTCCCGGCTGACGACCCGACGCTACGCCAGGCAACCCTGGAAGGCGTGATGGCGCTGCAACCCGCCGATTTGCGCGCCTACTACAGCAACGCCTTTCGCCCCGACCTCACGACCATCGTGGTGGTCGGCGACGTGACGCCGGCCGAGGCGCGCCGGGTCGTCGAAGCGACATTCGGCGGCTGGCGGGCGACCGGCCCGACGCCGGCGATCGATCTGCCGCCGATCGGCCCCAATCCGCCGTCGCAGGCCCATGTGCCTGACGCCAACAGCCTGCAGGATAGCGTGCTGCTGGCGCAGACGCTGGCGCTGCCGGTGACCAGCCCGGATCGCTACACGCTGATCCTGGGCAACGTGATTCTCGGTAGCGGCTTCTCCTCACGCCTGTACAAGGACCTTCGGGTCAAGACAGGCTACGTCTACTCCGTCGGCAGTGGCCTGGATTGGACCCGCACCCGGGCGGATTACACGGTGTCGTTCGGTGCCGACGCGGATAATGTCGAGAAAGCGCGTGCGCTGGTGCTGCGCAACCTCAAGGATATGCAGACGAGCCTGGTCAGCGACGCCGAACTCAACCGGGCCAAGGCCCAGGTGCTGCGCCAGTTGCCGATGCAGCGCGCCAGCGTGACGGCGATTGCCGGGCAATATCTGCGGCTCGCCGACCTCGGCCTGCCGCTCGACACCCCGGCGACCGCCGCGCGGCGTTACCTGGAAATCACCGCGCCACAGATACAGCAGGCGTTTTCACAGTGGCTGCGGCCGGACGATCTGGCTCAGGTGGTTAAGGGGCCGTTGTTGGGGCCTTAGGAAGAAGCATGGGGCGCCGCCCCAAACCCCGCCGGGGTAGCGCCCCGGGGCGCAACCTTAAGTGGAGGGGATACAAGGGGCGACGGCCCCTTGGCGGGGTTTGGGGCAGAGCCCCAAGCTTGCTGGACTGCTTGCCAAATCCGCTCTGGCGTCACCGGCATATCGATATGAACCACCCCGGCTGGCCTAAGCGCATCCAAAACCGCGGCGATCACCGCCTGGGGCGCAGCGATCGCGCCTGCCTGCCCGGCGCCCTTGACGCCGAGCGGATTGGCTGCGGTCGGCACGCCATCGAGATGGATGTCGAAGTCAGGCAGGTCGGCGGCGCGTGGTAGGGTGTAGTCCATCAACGAGCCGGACAGCAGCTGTCCGGTTTGCGGATCGTACACCGTGCGTTCCAGCATCGCTTGGCCGATGCCCTGGGCGACGCCGCCCTGAACTTGGCCGATGGTCAGCATCGGGTTGATCACTGCGCCGAAATCGTCCACCGCGGTGTAGCGCAGCAGGGCGACCGCTCCGGTTTCAGGGTCGATCTCGATTTCCGCGACGTGGCAGCCGTTGGGGAAGGTGATGAGGTCGAGGGCGTTCCACTCGTAGCTGTCGAGGCCGCCCGGTGCCGCGTCAGGCAAGCCGCGCGCGGCACGCGCTACTTCTAGCAATCCGATGCTGCGATCCCCCGCTTCGAACCGGCCGCCGGAAAACCGCACGTCATTTGGGCCGGCCTGCAACAGGCGCGCGGCGGCGATCCGGCCCTTGGCGATCACGGTGTCGATGGCGCTGACCAGGGCCGTGCCGCCCATGTGCAGCGACCGGGCGCCGCCATGGCCGTTGCCGCGCGGTATCCGGCGCGTATCGGCCTGAACATAATCGAAGCTGCCGATCGGCAGGCCGAGCCGGTCGGCGGCAATCTGCGGAAAGGTGGTCTCGTGGCCCTGGCCGTTCGATTGGGTGCCGAGCAGCAATGTCACCCGCCCATCGTCGGTAAACCGGATTTCGGCGCCCTCGTCCGGCGCGCCGCGCGCGGTCTCCAGAAAGCAGGTCACGCCGATGCCGGCCAGCCGGCCTCGCGCCGCGGCGTTGTCGCGACGGGCGGGAAACCCGGCATGGTCGGCGTGGGCCAACGCCGTGTCGATGTTGGCCGCGAACTTCCCGCAATCGATCGTCGTCGCCATTGTGGTACGATGGGGAAATTCGGCAACGAGGTTGCGCCGGCGCAGCGTGATGGCATCGATGCCGACGATGGGCGCCGCCGCCTCGATCAGTCGCTCGATCAGGTAGTTGGCCTCCGGCTTGCCGGCGCCGCGATAGGCGTCGATCGGCACCGTGTTGGTGAACACGCCGCGCACCGCCATGAACACCGCCGGTATCGCGTAGCCGCCACCCATCGCGTTGCCAGGCGCGTTGGTCGAGCTGCCGGGGCCGCCGGTCGCCATCGACGCGCCGAGATTGGCGATGGTATCGACATCCAGCGCCAGGAATTTTCCCCCGGCATCCAGCGCCAGCCGGCAGGTGGAAAAATTGTCGCGGCCATGCGCGGTCGAGACGAAATCCTCGGCCTGGTCCGAAATCCACTTCACCGGCCGGCCCAGCGCCCGCGCCGCCCACAGCAGCAGGATGTATTCGGGATACAGCCCGTTCTTGACCCCGAAGCCGCCGCCGACATCGGGGCTGCTGACCTGGATTTGCGCCTCCGGCACCTGGAATACGGTCTCGGCCAACGGCGCGCGGATGCCGTGCACGCCTTGGCCGGATAGCAGCAGATCAAAGCATTGGTCTGACGCTTGGTAGCCGCCGATCGCCGCCCGCGGCTCGATCGGCGCCACGATGATGCGGTTATTGACCAGTTCGAGTGTTACGACGTGCGCGGCGGCGGCGATGGCGGCCTGAACCGCCGCGCGGTCACCTTTCTCAAACCGGTAAGAAAGATTGTTCGGGATGCCGTCCCAGAGCTGCGCGGCGCCGGGCGCCAGCGCCGCGCGGGCATCGACGACGCAGGGCAGCGGATCGAACTCGATCTCGACCCGCTCGGCGGCGTCGCGGGCCTGCTGGCGGGTTTCGGCGACGACGAACGCCACCGGCTCGCCGACATGGCGCACCCGGTCGCCGGCGAGCGCGAACCGCAGTGGCACGAGCATCGGCTCGACCGTCGCGACGCGCACCGTGCACGGGATCGGGCCGATGCCGTCGGCGGCGAGGTCGGAGGCGGTGAACACGCCGAGCACCCCGGGCGCCGATCGCGCCGAGTTCGTGTCGATGCGCCGGATCATCGCGTGCGCGTGAACCGAGCGCACGATATGGGCGAAGGCCTGGCCGGGCCGGTTCACATCGTCGGTGTAACGGCCGCGTCCGGTCAGGAAGCGCTCATCCTCCAGCCGCCGCACGGACTGGCCGCATAGAAGGCCGGGCGCGTCCATCGCCGCTACGCGCCCTCGGCGTCATGGCCTTCGACGACGACGATGTGGCCGGTGGCATGACCTTCCCGAAGCTTTTTCACCGCCTCGTAGCGCGGCGACAAATAGCATTGCAGGGCGGATTTGTAGTCGGAGAACTCGATCACCACGGTGCGGATGGCGCCATGCCCATCCTCGATATGCGAGCGTCCGCCGCGCACGATGTAGGTCGCGCCGTGCTCGCGGAACATCGCCGAGACCTCGACCTGATAGGTTTTATAGGCTTCCGGGTTGGATACTTCGAACTGGGCGATCCAGTAGCCTTTTTTCGCCATGCCGGCCTCCCGCGTCAGAAATGTCACTGCCATGGTGCCCCAGAACGCCGCTTCCGCCAACGGCGTGGCGCCGCCACCCTGTTCCTGCTAGATCGAAACGACAGGCTTGTGGGCAATACATGGCGCAAGGAGCAAGGCATCGTCCTGGATGGCGGCAGACAGCCGGAAGGCTGGCGCGCCATTTGCCGTTGCTGGCCGTGGCGGTCGGGCTCGCGGCCTGCGGCGGCTCGCACGGCGCGCGCCACGCCGTTCGGACCAGCCCCGCCCGCTACTATCCCCCACCGGGACCGCCCGACGATCCCTGGGGTCCGTACGTGCGGGAGGCATCGAGCCGGTTCGGGGTGCCCGACCCCTGGATCCGCGCCGTGATGCGCCAGGAATCCGCAGGGCGGGAGGATGCGGTATCCTCGGCCGGCGCCATGGGGCTGATGCAGGTGATGCCCGCGACCTACGAGGAATTGCGCCAGCGCCACGGCCTTGGCGACGATCCGTTCGATCCGCATGAGAACATGCTCGCCGGCACCGCCTATTTACGGGACATGTACAACCGCTTTGGTGCGCCCGGGTTTTTGGCCGCCTACAATGCCGGCCCGAACCGGCTGGAATCCTATCTCGGCGGAGGCAATCCGTTGCCGGACGAAACCGTGAACTATGTCGCCGCCATCGCTCCCCGGCTTGGCCCCGGCACCAACCTGACCGGGCCGCTGGCGGTCTATGGCGCGAGCTACGATGCCGGGCTGGTCCAACCGGTTCCAGTCGAGGCCAGCGCGGGAAGCTGCGACCCGGATGCCGCCTATGACCCAGCCCGACGCTGCGTCGAAAAGACGCCAGCTCCCCAACCGACACAGGCGGCTGCCATCCCGGCGCCTAAGGGCGACTGGCAGGTTCAGGTCGGCGCCTTCCGCGACCTGGATGTGGCGCGCGATGTCGCACAGTCGGCTCGTGCCTTAACTCCCGACCTGCTCGGCGCTGCGATGATAGCGTTGCCGCCAACCGCCCCGTTCGGTGGCACTGTGCTCTACCGAGCCCGGCTGGCCGGTCTTTCCGCACGGGAGGCGAGCGACGCGTGTGAGGAACTGGGCCGGCAGCGCATGGCGTGCCAAGTGGTCAACCCGGAGCCGCGTTACTAAATGTTTGATGTCCGTCCCGCTGGTCCGCAGGTAAGTCAAAAATCCTGACGCGGCTCCGGGCGTAATGTTGCCCTAAGCAGCAGCAGCGCGAGAAAGGATACGCCAGTGAGCGTCCCCGACAGGAGCAGTGCCGCCAGTGGCCCACCGCGATCCAGCACAAGGCCGAACAGCAGCGGCGCGGCGCCCTGGAGAATGCGCGCGGGTGCCGCCAGCAGGCCGGTGCGCAGGCCATAGCCGGCCGCACCAAACAGCGCGAGCGGCAGGACACCGCGGGCGGATCGTCAGCATCCCGTTGCCCGCGCCGTGCAGCAGCACGAAGGGTATCGCCGCCGGCGCGCCGATCACCGCGAGCAGGATGGCACCCACCGGATGCAAACTGGCAGCCAGCCGCGCCGAGATTATGGGCGACGCCCGCCGCAGCAGGCTGAACTCCGCCAGCCGTGCCGCAACCTGGGCTGGGCCGACCAAAGCGGCCAGCGACACGGCCGGATTCAAATGTGCCCCCGATATCGGCCCAAGCGTGGTGACGAGCACCACGAGCATCGCCCCGGTGGCGATCGTGTTGCCGAGCAGCGCCAGAGCCACGTTCTTGGTCAGCGTCTCGGCCATGATGCCCGAGCCGACGACGGTCGCGACCAGCAGCGCCGTTCCAAGCGCCTCGGCCGCGAGTCGGCGCGCAAGGTCGTAGCCGGCCATCATCCGGCCTCGGCGCGGCGGGAGCCTGTCGCGTGCGCGAGGCCGCAAGCCGCAGCGTCGCCCAGACAGCAGTTCTCCGTCAGGTAGGCAAGCAGGTCGTTCATGGTCGCATACGCGGCCGTGTAAATCAGCGACCGGCCTTCGCGGCGGAATGTCACCAGGTTGGCATGCCTGAGTTGATTGAGATGAAACGACAGCGTAGCGCTTGCCAGCCCAAGCCGTTCACCGATCTGCCCGGCGGCCATGCCGGGCGCGCCGGCGCCGATCAACAGGCGAGAAATATCAAGCCGGGTCTCCTGGGCAAGGGCCGCAGGGCGGCAATGGCATACATCTTCTTCATATCTCAAGCATGTGGAAATACATCGCCAAAATCAATTGGGCGGTGGCTGCAAGGGACAGCCGGGCAAGGGCCCAAGAACCTCAACCGAGCCTTAGCGGGTCGCCCCCAGGCGTTCGATCGCTGTGGCCAGCGGCCGGACACTGTCGGCGTAGTCATGCCAGGCTTTGCTCCTGGCCAGCAGCGCCGGCACCGTTCTGACGGTGAACCGCGTTGGGTCGAGCCCGCCTCGCGCCTGGCTCCAGGTCAGCGGCATCGACACCGTGGCGCCCGGCCGGGCGCGCGGCGATAACGGTGCCACGGCAGTCGCGAGCCGGTCATTTCGAAAATAATCGAGAAATATCCTCCCGACGCGCGCTGCCTTCGACATCTTGGTCAGGTAGAGTTTCGGGTCGGCTTGTTCTATCCGCTCGCACAAAGCCTGGGCAAAGGCCTTGGCCTGGTCCCAGTCGGGACCTCCCTGCTTCGGCACCTCAAGCGGCGTCACCACATGCAGGCCATTGCCGCCGGTGGTCTTGCAGAAGCCGATCAAGCCAACCGCCTCCAGCCTTTTTCGAAGATTAAGCGCGGTGCGAATTACCGCCGAGAACTCGACTTCCGGCCCGGGATCGAGGTCGAATACTAGCCTTCCCGGCCGGTCCAGCTCGCCCGGCGCGCAGTTCCACGGATGCAGTTCCAACCCGGCCACCTGCGCCACGGCGGCAAGCCCCTCGATCCGGTCGATCCGCAGATAGGGCTTGCGATCGCCGGCGATCTTGACCAGTTCGAGCAGGCTGGACGTGCCCGGCATGGCGTGGCGCTGGAAGAAGTGCTCGCCTTCGCAGCCGTCCGGCGCTCGGGTGATCGAGCATGGCCGGCCGGCGATGTGGGGCAGCATCCACGGCCCGACCGCCTCGAAATAGCGCGCGAGGTCGAGCTTGGTGACCGGCATCCCATCGCCGCCATCCGGCCACATCGCCTTGTCCGGATGGCTGATCGGCACGCCCATGACGAGGCTCGAACTTTTCCGGCCATCGGATTTCGGCGGCGGCAGCCTGGCGATCTCGGTCTCGGCCGGCGGGCGCTCGACTGGGCGGCAGGGTTGGGGCGCTATGAAGGGCGGCAAGGTGGAGGCCGCCTTGTCACGCCGGGCAGCCAATGCTTTCGGCACTACGAACGGCTTCGGCTTGCGCCCACGGCCGGCGGCGATATCGGCCATGGCGCGGCCGGAGGCCACCGAGCGGTCCTCCGCCATCAGCGCATCAGCATCACCGTCCCGCGCGCTCGCGTCGCGACGCTTGATCAGCAGCCAACTGGGTCGGCTTCTTGCTTCGCCGTGCGCGCTTCGGTCATGCTTCATCCGCACCAGCACCCAGCTGCCGTGCAGGCGCTCGCCGTTCAGGGTGAACTTCAGGTCGCCGTCGCGCAGGCCATCCTCGGCCGACATGCCCTCCGGCGCCCAGGTGCCGCGATCCCACAGCTGCACCGTTCCGCCGCCGTACTCGCCGGCCGGGATGGTGCCCTCGAAATCACCGTAATCGAGCGGGTGGTCCTCGACCTCCACCGCCAGTCGTTTGTTGTGCGGGTCGAGCGCTGGCCCACGGGTATCGCCCAGGAGCGGAACACGCCGTCCAGCTCAAGCCGCAGGTCATAATGCAGCCGCGTGGCGTCATGCTTCTGCACAACAAAACGCAAGGTTGGGCCAGCGGCGATAGGTTTGCCGCCGGCCGGCTCCGCGGTCTTGGTAAAATCGCGCCTGGCGGCGTAGGCCGAAAGCCTGGAACCTACGGCCATCCGGTCAAAGGATCAGGAATTGGCGCCGAGCGTCGTGCGCGTCGCCTCGAACAGGAACCAAGTGCGGCGTTCGGCTTCGTCGACCCAAACCTCGAGCAGACTGGCGGTCGCCACGTCGTCGTTGTCCTCGCAGACACCATGCAGCTCGCGCAGCTCGCTCGCCAGCTGCTTGTTGTCGTCGCGCAGCTCGGCCAGCATCGAATGCGGCTCGACGAATTCGGCGTCGTTGTCGAGGATCCGCTGCTGCTTCGATATGTGGCCGATCGAGCGCAACGTGTTGCCCCCAATCTTCCGCGCGCGCTCGGCCAGCGGATCGGTCATGGCGAATATCTGATCGCCCTGCTCGTCGAGCATCAGGTGATAGTCGCGAAAATGCGGCCCGCTCATGTGCCAGTGAAAATTCTTTGTTTTCATATACAGCGCGAAAACGTCGGCGAGCAGGCCGTTGATCCCCGCCGTAATGTCACGCGTCGCGTCCGGCTTGAGGTCGGTCGGTGTCGCCAGCTGGTTACGGGCATGGGAATTCTCGGGCTTCGCCTGTGAACGCGAGGGGATCGAGGCTTTGGCCATGGACGAAAACTCCTGAAAACCTGATGTGGCGCGGCGGCGATGCGCCGCAAGCTCCGCTTCAACACCAACGCCGCCATCATCCGATGGTTTCATTGCCTGGCTGAACGGATCGTCTTTTCTCTCCCGAGGCAGACCGGTTTTGCACCGCCCGCCAATCCTTGCCAAAAGAGAAGCATGCTGAAAACCCACGCAAGTCGGCCATAGAAGCTCGGTCAACCCGCCGGTCGGCGCCGCGAGGCGATTTTCAGGTCGTCATCCCCGCCTTCCAGGAAGCGG
>JANXRT010000204.1 GCA_025356735.1 Acetobacteraceae bacterium
CCACCAGCGCCAGCACCGCCGCGTCGGCGGTGAGCTGGGTTTGGGTGATCGCCAGCGCCGGGCGCCCGCCATCGCTCAGCTCGACGCCGCCGAGCTGCCCCGCGATGGCCTGAAGCGCGTCCATGTTGTCGCCGACCTTGGCCGCGCTATCGTGAATCACCGTGCCCGCTGCCAGCGTATGTGCCGCCGCCGCCGACAAGGCTGCGGATACGTTGAGGCTGGCCGCCATGCTGTTACCCTCGGAAAAGCCCATCGGTTGACGATCGGGCTCGATTTTCATTCCATCGCATAATTAGTTTTATATTCATTGCAATCACGAGAATAATTGCCGCACGCCGGATTTCGAGACGATCGTGTTAACCTTCCCGCCAATCCGGAGCCCACGCCCTGCTGAGCCTCACCCGCCTCACCCTGACCGACTTTCGTTCCTACGAGGCGCTGACCTGGCGGCCGGCATCGCGGCTGGTGGTCGTGTTCGGCCCGAACGGCAGCGGCAAGACCAACCTGCTGGAGGCGGTTTCCCTGCTCGTGCCCGGCCGTGGCCTGCGTGGCGCGCGCATGGCGGAGCTGTCGCGGTTCGGGGGCACCGACTGGGCCGTGGCGGCGCGCTTCTCCGCCAATGGCGAGGCGCTGGACATCGGCACCGGCACAGCGCCCGAGGGCGGTTCGGACCGCCGGGTGTTCCGCCTCGATGGCGCGGCACCGCGCAGCCAGGCGGAAATCGGCGCCCGGGTCGCCGCGGTCTGGCTGACGCCGCAGATGGACCGGCTGTTCCAGGAGGGCGCGTCCGGCCGGCGGCGCTTCCTCGACCGGCTGGTCTTCGCGCTGGAGCCAACCCATGCCCGGATCGTCGCGGCGCATGACGTGGCTGTGGCCGGCCGCAACCGGCTGCTGTCCGAGGGCCAGGCCGATCCCGCCTGGCTGGCTGGGTTGGAGGACAGCATCGCCCGGCACGCGGTGGCGGCGACCGCCGCCCGCGTCGGCCTTGTCACGCGGCTCAACGCCGCCTCGATGGAGGGTGCCACCGGCGGGTTTCCTCCCGCCCGCGTCGGCCTGGTCTGCCCGATCGCCGACCGGCTGGCCAGCGCGCCGGCGTTGCAGGTCGAGGACTGGCTGCGTGAGGCGCTGGCGGCGGTGCGGCCGACGGACGCCGGCACCACCTCGCTTGGCGCCCACCGCGCCGACATGACGCTGGAGGACGCGGAGAACGCGCTTCCGGCGGCGCTGGCCAGCACCGGACAACAAAAAGCGCTGCTGATCGGCGTGGTGCTGGCGCACGCCCTGCTGATCGCCCGCGCCCGCGGCTTCGCACCCCTGCTGCTGCTCGACGAACCGGCGGTGCACCTCGACGCGGGCCGCCGTGCGGCGCTGTTCCGGGCACTGGAGAACATTCCGGCCCAGGTGCTGCTGACCGGCACCGACGCCGAGACCTTCCTGCCGCTTTGCGACGTTGCGGAAGGGTTGGAAGCGGGCGGTGGCATGCTGCGGTTGGACGCAAGGTTTATGCCGCCTGGCCCTATGTCCGACGCGCCGGAAGGACTATATTAAATAGTACATCTCTCTTCCTGGAGTTCGCCCACGGCATGTCCGACAACGCCGCGCTTCCCCCTGCGCCCCACGCCGCCGAATCCGACGCCTACGATGCTTCCTCGATCTCCGTGCTCAAGGGGCTGGACGCCGTGCGCAAGCGGCCCGGCATGTATATCGGCGACACCGATGACGGCTCCGGCCTGCACCACATGGCGTTCGAGATTATCGACAACGCGGTGGACGAGGCCCAGGCCGGATTCGCCACCGCGGTCGAGCTGACGCTCAACGGCGATGGCAGCGTGACGGTGCGCGACGACGGCCGCGGCATCCCGACCGACATCCATATCGAGGAAGGCATTTCCGCCGCCGAAGTGGTCCTCACCCGGCTGCATGCGGGGGGAAAATTCAACCAGAACTCCTACAAGGTCTCCGGCGGCCTGCACGGCGTCGGCGCTGCGGTGGTCAACGCGCTGTCCGAATGGATGGAGGTCCGCATCTGGCGCAACGGGCTGGAGCACTTCATCCGGTTCCAGCACGGCGAGGCCGATGCACCATTGAGCGTCACCGGCCCCTCCAACAAGCCGGCCGGCACCGAGGTCACCTTCAAGGCCAGCTCCGGTACCTTCACCAAGACCGACTACGACTTTGCGGTACTGGAGCGCCGGCTGCGCGAGCTCGCCTTCCTCAACTCGGGCGTCACCATCAAGCTGCGCGACGAGCGCACGGTCGAGACCAGCGAGGTCGTGATGCGCTACGACGGCGGCCTGGTCGCCTTCGTGCAGTGGCTCGACCGCGCCAAGGTCCCGGTGCTGGCCAGCCCGATCAGCCTGCGCACCGCCGACGACGCACTCGGCATAAGGGTCGAGTTCGCGCTGACCTGGAACGACAGCTTCCACGAGACCATGCTGTGCTTCACCAACAACATCCACCAGCGCGACGGCGGCACCCATCTCGCCGGCTTCCGCCAGGCACTGACCCGCGTCGTCACCAAATACGCCGAGGGCATGGGCAAGAAGGAAGGCTTGGC
>JANXRT010000272.1 GCA_025356735.1 Acetobacteraceae bacterium
CCGGCGGGGTATGGGGCGTAGCAGGCAAAGGTTCCGACTGGCCTGCTTAGGCCAGTCGGAATGCCTGCGGAGGGAGCGCCCCATGCTTTCAAAGCGTAGCCCCACCATCGATAGCAACCTCGGCCCCGGTAATATAACCGCTCTCATCGGACAACAGGTACAGAACCAAGCTGGCCACCTCCTCAGCCGTGCCCATCCGCTTCATAGGCACCAGCTGCAACCGGCGCGCATTCTGTTCCGCCGTCCGCACCTTCAGCATCTCGGTGTCGATCGGCCCCGGATGGATCGAGTTCACCCGGATGCGTCGCGGCGCCAGGTCAACCGCCGCCGCCTTGGTCATGCCGCGCAGCGCCCACTTGGTCGAGCTGTAGGCGAACGCGCCCGGCGAACCGCGCAGTCCGGCGACCGAGGAGACGTTGACGATCGAGCCGCCGCCCGAGCGCTCCATCGCCGGCACCACGGCCTTCATGCCAAGGAAGCAGCCAAGCTGGTTGATGCGCATGTGCCGTTCGAACAGCTCGGCGCTGGTCTCCATCAGGGTGGCGGGCTGGTAGATGCCGGCGTTGTTGACCAGGCCATGCAGGCCGCCCATCGCCGCCGCTGCGTCGATTGCGGCCTCCCAGTCGGTCTCCCGGGTGACATCCTGGAGCACGAACGCCGCCGCCCCGCCCAACTCGGACGCCAGTTGCCGGCCTTCCGCCTCCAGCACGTCGCCGATCACCACCCGCGCCCCCTCGGCCACGAACAGCCGCGCCTCGGCCGCGCCCTGCCCACGCGCGCCGCCGCTGATCAGGATGACCTTCCCCGCAAGACGATCCATCCGCCTGTCTCCCTTCATGATTTGGCCGCATCCACGGCCCGGCTGGACCGACGGCTTGCGTGTCTGCCATGGTCATCAAAATTCAGCAGGAGAGCCGGCATGACGCAAGCGAAACTCGCTCCCAACCTTCCCGGATGGATGCAGGAGCACGCCAACCGCTACATCGCCAGCGGCGGCACCGACGGGCACATGTACAAGATGACCCAGCCGGGCAGGCCGGAAATGACCGTCGCCTCGCTGCTGCTGACCACGACAGGCCGCAAGTCCGGCGAGAAATTCATCTTCCCGCTGTTCTACGGAATGACCGGCGACAGCTACATCGTCGTCGCCTCGAAAGGCGGCGCGCCCGAGGACCCAGGCTGGTACAAGAACATCCTCGCCAACCCGGAGGTCGAGATTCAGGCCGGCACCACCAAAACCACGGCGCGGGCAAGAACCGCTACCGGCGAGGAACGCGCCCGCCTGTGGGAAAAGTCGCTCGAATTCTGGCCGCCCTACGCGGACTACGCCAAGAAGACCGACCGCGAAATCCCGGTGGTCGTGCTCGATCCAGTACACTAGAAGCACAGCAAGCATGGGGCGCCGCCCCAAACCCCGCCGGGGAGCGCCCCGGGGCGCATTCGCACAGGAAGAACTTCTCCCTTCCCCTTGGGGGAAGGGGCCACATCCCTCAAGAAGCCCCCCGAGCCGCCAACGCATAGAATCCCACCATCGTCTCAGCAGACATTTTCCGCGCGTCCGACGCACCCGGCGACGCCTGTCTCATTACAGGAACAATGCCAGCGGCACTCCCCCGCTTCTCGCCCACAGCCGGCACCTCAGCCAACGCCTCCGCCATCATGTTCACCGCCGCATGCTCCACCCACTCGGCCGTGCTCGCCGCCGCGGCATCCCGCGCCAGCGCCCGGCGCTCCGCCTGCATCCGCTGCAGCAAGCGCAGCGCGGCCCTGCTCTCGCGCATCATGCCCATCGCCTGCATCTTGCACCGGCGCGACACCTCCTGCTCCCCCGCCCGCTCGTTGGCCAGCCGCAGGCAGTCCGACGCATGCGCGTCCGCCGCCACGAACTGCGCCGCCAACTTGCCTTCCGCCGCCGTCGCAGGCTGCAACCCCGCCACCGCCGCCATCGCCACCCGGTCGCGCAGCACCCACTCCTCCGGCGTATCCACGAAAGGCGGCGGCAGCGTCACCCGTAGGATCAGGATAACCGCCGCAAACGCCTCGCGCGGCAGCGCATACGTCCAGTCGGGTTGCGGCGGAGCAGGCAGATCGGCAGGCGCGCTGTGCGAAGTTTCCATCAAGCCAGACTATAGTCAATAAGTCTAACTGTCAACGATAGTTACAATCCGCATCGGAGCCTATAGCCGCGTTTCGGCCAACCCGTTGGGCTAACTCCGGTCCAC
>JANXRT010000273.1 GCA_025356735.1 Acetobacteraceae bacterium
CTCGATGGTGATGTTGCGCTCCATCGGCGAGTTGAGCTGGTTCCACCGAAGAATATAGCGGAAATCGCCGATGCCGCTGGCCGCCAGCGTCTTGATCGGTCCGGCGCTGATGCCGTTGACCCTAATGCCGTCGGCGCCGAGATCGGCGGCGAGATAGCGCACCGAGGCCTCCAGCGCCGCCTTGGCGACGCCCATGACGTTGTAGTGCGGCACCACGCGCTCGGCGCCAAGATAGGTCAGGGTGAGCAGCGAACCGCCGGGCTTCATCATCGGCACCGCGCGCGCGCAGACCGCGGCGAACGAGTAGGCGGAGATGTCCAGCGCCTGCTGGAACACGTGGCGCGGCGTGTCGAGGTAGCGGCCGCGCAGAAACGCCTTGTCGGCGAACCCGATGGCGTGGACCAGGAAGTCGAGCCCGTCCCACTGCTGGGCAAGCTCGGCAAAGGCGGCATCGATGCCGGCATCGTCGGCGACGTCGCAGGCGAACAGCTTGTCGGAACCGACGCTGGCAGCCAGCGGACGCACGCGACGCTCCAGCGCGTCACCGAGGAAGGTGAAGGCGAGCTCGGCGCCCTGTGCCGCGCAGGCGGCGGCGATCCCCCAGGCGAGCGAACGGTCGTTAGCCACGCCCATGATCAGGCCGCGCTTGCCGGCGAGCAGATTTCCACGCAGCGGCAGTCTTTCGGTGGCGGGATTGTCGGCCGGTCGTGTTCCGGGCATCGGGGTAATCGCTTGTGCCGTATCGGCCATGAGGTTCCTTTGCCGCGTAAATGCGGCACGGCGGCTTTGTGTTGCAGCGGGGAGTGTCCTGACACAGCGGCGCGGGTATCGGCAAGAGCCAGGTGCAGGTGGCAGGAAGCGGCATGGCGGACAATATGGGTTGGGCGCCCGCGACGCTTCGGCGTGGGCAGAATGGGAACCACAGACAGATGCCGGACGCCGCGCTGACCGACCCTTTCGAGATGTTTGACCGCTGGTATGAGCAAGCCGCCGCGAGCGAGCCGGTGGATCCCAATGCGATGTGTGTCGCAACGACAACAGCGGACGGATTTCCTTCGGCGCGCATGGTGCTGCTGCGCGGCCGGGGTCCGGACGGCTTCGTGTTCTACACCAACATCGAAAGCCGCAAGGGCCGCGAGATCGCAGCCAATCCGCACATGGCGCTGCTGTTTCACTGGAAATCGCTGGCACGCCAGATCCGCATGGAGGGCGACGCGGTTTCGGTCAGCGACGCCGAAGCCGATGCCTATTATGCGGCGAGAGCCCGCGTCTCGCGGCTCGGAGCCTGGGCGTCGGCGCAGTCGCGCCCGCTGTCCGGCCGTGACGAGCTGGAGGCGCGGGTGGCCGCATTCGATCAGCTTCACCCTGGCGACACCATCCCGCGACCGCCCTATTGGCATGGCTTTCGCGTCATGCCGGCCTATTTCGAATTCTGGCAGGACCAGCCCTACCGCCTGCACGACCGGCTTATCTTTCGCCGCGTGGATCAAGGCTGGGAGATGGGCAGGCTCTATCCCTGACTGTCGTGAAGATGTGCTAGAGTCGTTCCACGACCCGATAAAAACAACCTTTTCAACAACGTCACGGGAGGAGCCGACCATGGCCATTCGAAAGATCCTGCTGCCCCTGACCGGGACCGCCGCGGGAGAAGCCGCGTTGACCGTGGCGCTGATGACCGCGCGGCTGTGGAACGCACACGTCACCGCCCTGCATGTCCGCGTCGACAGCCGCGACGTGGCGCCGCTGGCCGGCGAGGGCCTGTCGGGGGCGATGATCGAGGAGATGATGTCGGCAACCGAGAAGGAGAGCGGCTCGCGTGCCAGCGCGGTGCGCCTGATGTTCGAACGGTTCGTCGCCCAGCACGAGGTTACCGTGACCGAGGCTCGCGCCGGTGCCGGCGCTGCCACCGCGAGCTTCGCCACCGTCACCGGCCGCGAGGAGGACATCGTCGCCCAGCACGCCAGGCTCGCCGACCTGACCGTGGTGCCGCATCCCGATTCCGGGGAGGACGTATCCTCGTCCGACGCGTTGCACGCCGTGCTGTTCGACAGCGGCCGGCCGGTGCTGATCGCGCCTCAGGTGGCGCCGGCGACCATCGGCCGGCGCGTCTGCCTGGGCTGGAACGGCACCGCCGAGTCGACCGCCGCCGTGCTCGCCGCCCTGCCGTGGATGCAGAAGGCCGAAGCGGTGCGGATATTGTCGTCGGATGACTACCAGCGTCGCGGGCCGGGCGCGCGCGACCTCGCCGAATACCTGGCGCTGCACGGCATCCGGGCGGACCAGATGATGTTCAAGCCGGAAAACCGCGATGTCGGCGCCGGGATGCTGGCGGCCACCCGCGAGTTCGGCGCCGACCTGCTGGCAATGGGCGCCTACTCGCACTCTCGCCTGCGCCAGCTGATTTTGGGTGGCGTCACCCGGCACGTGCTGGAGCGCGCGACCATTCCGGTTCTGATGTGCCGGTGAGCCATGCGTCGGCCGGGGTTGCGGACCTTCGGGGGAAACTCATCTAAAAGCTGAGTAAGGGAGATTCGGCATGATCGATGTTCGCCCGTTCGCCAGCCTCGGCGCCTTCAAGAACGATTGGCTAGATGCGAAGCATCATTTCTCGTTCGGCAGCTACCGCGATCCCGGGCGCGGCGGCTTCGGCAGGCTTCTGGTATGGAACGATGACAGGATCGCGGCGAAGCGCGGCTTCGAGCCGCACCCGCACAAGGAGATGGAGATCATCACCTATGTCCGCACCGGCGCCATCACCCACAAGGACAGCCTGGGCAACGAGGGCCGCACCGAGGCGGGCGACGTCCAGGTGATGCATGCCGGCACCGGCATCACCCACGCCGAGTACAACCTCGAGGACGAGCCTACGACATTGTTCCAGATCTGGATCCTGCCCGACCGGACCGCCACGGCGCCAGGTTGGGCAGCACGCAAGTTCCCCCGCGACAAGGGCTTGTCGGTGTTGGCCAGTGGCCGGCCACAGGACGAAGGCGGTGAGGCGCTGAACCTCAACGCCGATGCCGCGGTGATCGCCGGCACCTTGAAAAGCGGCGAGACGGCGACGATTGCCCTGGCGCCCGGCCGTGCCGCCTACCTGGTGGCGGCAACCGGCGCCCTGACCGTCAACGGAACGCCGGTCAACACGCGTGACGGCGTGGCGGTGTCGGAGGAGCGGGAATTGAGCATCACCGCGACCGCGGACGCCGAGATCGTGCTGGTCGACGTCGCGGCCTGAAATCAGC
>JANXRT010000287.1 GCA_025356735.1 Acetobacteraceae bacterium
TACTTTGGCAGAAAGAATCACCAGATACCAGAGAAAACTCGCAATCAGGTGAACTCTTTGATTTAGTTAGTTTTTTCGTACCGTATCCGGATTAAAAAGTTGTCAGTTGTCGAATTGGTGTTCATATTAATGTCCTGGGTCTAATTCTAAGAACCCTAGACGCCGCCGGGCGACGCTCCCAAACCTCGATCCCACTCAACGCAACCTCAGTGCGGCGAGGTAGATAAGTCTCAATAATCTTCTGGCAGTAGTCGATCTGATGGCCAGATATCGCAGCAATCTGCGGCGTTTGCTGCGCGACAATCAAGGTGAGAAAGCCCGACAATCAGGATGAGAAGGTCGTTACGCGGCTGATGTCGTAGGGCGGGCGAAGCCCGACCGGAGGCGCTAGCCGCGTAACGAGCAGCCTGCGCTTCTTTGAGGGGAGCGATGGATCAGGTGACCGCGACCGGTCGACGGTGTGGATTGGCCTTCCCGATGGAAGACCTGTCCCTTGCCCGGCCGCCATGTCACCGACCACCAGATGAGGCTCTACATGACCTTCCGACAGACAGACGGCCCGGCGGTGAGCGCCGCCAAGGCCGCGATCAGCCCGGCGACGGCCTATCGCTTCGAGCACGACCACCGGCTTCCGTCCTTGCAGAAGGGCGTGCGGGGGCGCCGACGTCCCGATCCGCTCGCCGACTTCTTTGACGCCGAGGTCGTGCCGATGCTGAGCGCGGCGCCAGGGCTGCGCGCGGTGGCGGTCTTCGACGAGATGCAGCGGCGCCATCCCGATCTGTCGGCCGGCGCGCGCCGCACTCTGGAGCGGCGCATTCGGTCATGGCGTGCCCTTTATGGCGCCGATCAGGAGGTGATATTCCGCCAGGTCCAGGAGCCCGGCCGCATGGGGCTGTCGGACTTCACCGACATGGCCGATCTCGGCGTGACCGTCGCCGGGCAACGGCTCGATCACCGACTGTATCACTTTCGGCTGGCTTACTCCGGCTTCGAGCATGCGCACGTGATCCTTGGCGGCGAGAGCTACGTCGCCCTGGCCGAGGGGCTGCAGAATGCGCTGTGGGCGCTGGGCGGCGCGCCGCTTGAGCATCGCTCCGACAGTCTCTCGGCGGCGTTCCGCAATCTGGATCTCGACGCCCGCCTCGACCTGACCCGGCGCTATGACGCGCTGTGCGCCCATTACGGGATGCAGCCGACCCGCAACAACCGCGGCGTCGCGCATGAGAATGGCGCCATCGAGAGCGCGCACGGCCATCTGAGGAAAGCCATCCACGACGCGCTGCTGATGCGCGGCACCGGCGACTTCGATGACCTGGCCGGCTATCGCCGCTTCGTCGACGAGATCGTCAGTCGCAAGAACGCCCATCACGTCAAACGCATCGAGGCCGAGCGGCCCGCCTTGCAGCCGCTGCCCGGGCAGCGGACGTGCGATCATGAGGAGGCGCTTGTCACCGTGACCTCCTCAGGCGGCTTTACCCTCAAGAAGGTCTTCTACACCGTGCCGTCGCGGCTGATCGGCCATCGCCTGCGGGTATGGCTCTATGACGACCGGCTCGAGGTGTTCATCGGCGCCACCTTGCTGATGACTTTGACGCGCGGACGTGCGCCGGGGACCGGCAAGCGCGCCCACATCGTCGATTACCGCCACGTCATCCACGCGCTGCGGCGCAAACCCATGGCATTGCTCAACCTCGTCTACCGCGACCAGCTATTCCCCCGTGACGCCTACCGGCTGACCTTCGACCGGTTGCTCGAAAAGATGCCGGAAGCGTCAGCCTGCCGCCTGATGGTCAGCTTGCTGGCGCTCGCGCATGAGCGCGGCTGCGAAGCCGAACTCGCGACCCTGCTCAGCGCCGATCTCGCCGCCGCCCAACTCCCCGATCTCGCCGCGCTGCGCGCGCGTTTCGCGCCGGATCCCGCCACGCTGCCCGATGTCGTCGTCCATCTCACGCCGTTGGTCGACTATGACCAGCTGCTCGGCGTTAGCCGGGGAGAAGCAGCATGACCCGGGCCCTTCAGACCGGAGCCATCGATAGCGCCCGGCTCACCCTGATGCTTAACGATCTCCGCCTGCCCGCGATCAAGCAGGACTGGCCCGACCTGGCCCAGCGGGCGGACAAGGAGAGCTGGCCGGCCGCGCGCTTCCTGGCCACTCTCGCCGAGCACGAGATCGCCGAACGCGACCGCCGCCGCCTCACGCGACACCTCGCCGAGGCTCAGCTCCTGCCCGGCAAGACCCTCGACAGCTTCGACTTCGACGCTATCCCCACGATCTCCAAGGCGCACGTTTTGGCAATCTGCGCCGGCGACAGCTGGATCGACAAAGGCGCCAACCTGCTGCTGATCGGCGGCCCGGGCGGCGGCAAAACCCATCTCGCCTCCGCCATCGGCCTGGCGCTGGTGGAAAACGGCTGGCGTGTGCTGTTCGCCCGCACGTCAGACCTGGTGCAAAGGCTGCAGGTCGCGCGCCGCGAGCTGGCACTTGAAGCCGCCATCAACCGGCTCGATCGCTTCCACCTGCTGATCCTCGATGACCTCGCCTATGTCAGCAAGGATCAGGCGGAAACCTCCGTCTTGTTCGAACTCATCAGCGCCCGCTACGAACGCCGATCCACCCTGATCACGGCAAACCAGCCATTCGGAGCCTGGGGAAAGGTCTTTCCAGACCCCGCCATGACGCTCGCCGCTGTCGATCGCCTCGTCCACCATGCCACGATCTTCGAGATCAACGTCGACAGCTACCGAAGGCGCGCCGCACTCGAACGCAAACACAAGGGCGCCGGACGGCCGCAAAGCTACGCGACAATCAAGGACCTCGACGCCGTGTCGCTCCCCGACAACCAATCACCAACATAGGTCTTGCCAGCGACATTCAGAATGAACAATCTCATTGCCGTTGCGGTCACAGAGTCTCACCCTGATTGACGCGCTCCCTCATCCAGATTGTCGCGCGACACTGCCTGCTGACACGGGAACGCGGGCAATCGGCGCCCTGGCCGCCAACGTTCTGGATCGGCAGTTCACAGTGCAAGCGCCAAACCAAAAGTGGGTCGCTGACTTCACCTACATCTGGACTGCCGAAGGCTGGCTTTACGTG
>JANXRT010000290.1 GCA_025356735.1 Acetobacteraceae bacterium
CAGCGGATCGAGCCGACACTGGCGCTGATGCTGCTGACCCTGGTGCTGTCGCTGGTGGTGGCGATCCCGATGGGCGTGGTGGCGGCCTGGAAGCACGGTACCTGGATCGACCGCGCCGTGATGTGCCTGGCGGTGTTTGGCTTCTCGACCCCGGTGTTCGTCGTCGGCTACCTGCTCGCCTACGTGTTCGCCCTGTGGCTCGACTGGCTGCCGGTGCAGGGCTACACGCCGATCGCCCAGGGGTTCGTGCCGTTCATCCGCAACCTGATCCTGCCGGCGGTGTCGCTCGGGCTGATCTACATCGCGCTGATCGCGCGCATCACCCGGGCCACGATGCTGGAGGTGCTGTCCCAGGATTACGTCCGCACCGCCCGCGCCAAGGGCGTCGCCCAGAAGCAGATATTGTTCGTGCATGCGCTGAAGAACGCGGCGGTGCCGATCGTCACCGTGATCGGCATCGGTGTCGCGCTGCTCATCGGCGGCGCGGTGGTGACCGAGAGCGTGTTCGCCATCCCGGGGCTCGGCCGGCTGACGGTGGACGCGATCCTGCGCCGCGACTACCCGGTGATCCAGGGTGTCGTGCTGCTGTTCAGCTTCATGTACGTGTTGGTAAACCTTGGCGTTGACCTGCTCTACACCCTGTTCGATCCGAGGATACGCTATTGAGCGTCACCCATCCCGACTTCGCCGAGGCGCCCGCGCTGCGGGAAATCCTGCCGGCGGCCAAATCGCGAACCGCGTTCGGAAAGCTGTTCCGTCGCTACCCAACCGTCGTGTTCGGCGGCGCGCTGCTGCTGGTGATGCTGTTCATCGCCGTCGCGGCACCACTGCTCGCAACCGTCGATCCGACCGCACTGGCGCCGGCCAAACGCTTGCGTGCTCCCTCGGCGATATACTGGTTCGGCACCGATATGCTCGGCCGCGACATCTATTCGCGGGTGATGTACGGCTCCCGCGTGTCGCTCGCAGTCGGCTTCTCGGTCGCGGTGATCGCCTCGGTGGTCGGCACCTTCATCGGCGTCGTCGCCGGCTTCGTGCGCGGGCTAGACGCCGTCATCATGCGGGTGATGGATGGCCTGATGTCGATCCCGCCGATCCTGCTGGCGATCGCGCTGATGGCGCTGACCCGCGGCTCGGTCGGCAACGTCATCGTCGCCATCTCGCTCGCCGAGTTCCCCCGCGTCTCGCGGCTGGTCCGTGGCGTGGTGCTCAGCCTGCGCGAGCAACCCTATGTCGAGGCGGCAATCGCGTCAGGCACAAGGGTGCCAAAGATCATCTGGCGCCACATCCTGCCCAACACGCTGGCGCCGCTGATGGTCCAGGCGACGTATATCTGCGCCTCGGCGATGATCACCGAATCCATCCTGTCGTTCATCGGCGCCGGCACCCCGCCGACAATCCCGAGCTGGGGCAACATCATGGCCGAGGGCCGCGCGCTGTGGCAGGTCAAGCCCTACATCGTGTTCTTCCCGGCGGCCTTCCTGTCGGCGACGGTGCTGGCGGTCAACCTGCTCGGCGACGGCATGCGCGACGCGCTCGATCCGCGGCTGGCCAAGCGCCTGTGAGCCTGCTCGAGGTCGAGAACCTGCAAACCCATTTCGGCACGCCCGACGGCATCGTGCGCGCCGTCGAGGGCCTGTCCTTCCACATCGACGCCGGCGAGACCCTGGCCATCGTCGGCGAGAGCGGCTGCGGCAAGTCTGTCACCTCGATGTCGATCCTGCGGCTGATTGCGACCCCGCCCGGCCGGATCGCCGGCGCCGTCCGGTTCATGGGCCGCGACCTGCTTTCGATGTCCGAGCCCGACATGAGGAAGCTGCGCGGCAACGACATCTCGATGATCTTCCAGGAGCCGATGACCTCGCTCAACCCGGTGCTGACGGTCGGCCAGCAGATCGGCGAGACCTTCGAGCTGCACCAGGGCATGAACGCCAAGCAGGCCTTCGCCCGCGCCGGGGACATGCTCGCCCTCGTCGGCATCCCCGCACCGGGCAGGCGAGTGCGGGAGTATCCGCACCAGCTGTCCGGCGGCATGCGCCAGCGCGTGATGATCGCCATGGCGCTCGCCTGCAACCCCAAGCTGCTGATCGCCGACGAGCCGACCACCGCGCTTGACGTCACCATCCAGGCCCAAATTCTCGATCTGATGCGCGACCTCAAGACCCGGCTCGACAGCGCCATCCTGCTGATCACCCACGACCTTGGCGTGGTCGCCGAAATGGCCCAGCGCGTCGTCGTCATGTATGCCGGGCGCAAGGTCGAAGAAGCCCCGGTGCGCGACATCTTTGCCCGCCCGATGCATCCCTACACGACCGGCCTGATCGGTGCCGTGCCAAAGCTAGGCTCGTCCTTGGTTGAGGGCGGCCGTACGAAACTTTCGGAAATCGCCGGCCTCGTGCCCTCGCTGCGCCAGGTCATCGTCGGCTGCGCCTTCGCCTCGCGCTGCCACATGGCGACCGACTACTGCCGCCGCGTGGCGCCGGCGATCGAGGCAAAAGCAAAGGATCATTTCGTCGCCTGCCACTACGCCGAACGGCTTGCCGCATGACCAAGCTGCTCGAAGTCTTCGACCTGAAAAAGCATTTCCCGATCCGCGCCGGCTTGCTCGGCGGCGTCACCGCCAAGGTCCACGCCGTCGATGGCGTCAGCTTCGACGTTGCCAAGGGAGAAACCGTCTCACTCGTCGGCGAAAGCGGCTGCGGCAAGTCCACGGTCGGACGCGCCATTTTGCGGCTGTTCGCGCCGACCGCCGGCCAGGTCCATATCGACGGCAACCGCATCGACGATCTGTCCCCGGCCGAGCTGCGCCCGCTCCGCCGGCGCATCCAGGTCGTGTTCCAGGACCCGTTCAGCAGCCTCAACCCGCGCATGCGGGTGCGCGACATCATCGGCGAGCCGATTCTCAACTTCTCGCTGTCCTCAAGCGGCTCGGATCTTGAGGACCAGGTTGCAACCCTGATGGACAAGGTGCGGCTGCCGCGCGATGCCATGAACCGGTTCCCGCACGAATTCTCCGGCGGCCAGCGCCAGCGCATCGGCATTGCCCGCGCGCTCGCCCCCGGCGCCGACCTGATCATCTGTGACGAAGCGGTCAGCGCGCTCGACGTTTCCGTCAAGGCCCAGATCGTCAACCTGCTATCCGACCTGCAGGACGAGCTCGGCCTTGCCTTGCTGTTCATCAGCCACGACCTCGCGATCGTCGAGCACCTGACTCACCGGGTCGCCGTGATGTATCTCGGCAAGATCGTCGAATTCACCGACCGGCGAACCTTGTTCTCCATGGCGCACCACCCCTACACCGCGGCCCTGCTGTCGGCGGTGCCGGTGCCCGACCCGGACGCGCCGCGCAACCGCATCATCCTGACCGGCGACGTGCCGAGCCCGATCGATCCGCCATCCGGCTGCCGCTTCCACACGCGCTGCCCGTTCGTGTTCGATCGCTGCCGCATCGAGGAGCCGCCGCTGCGCATCGTCGGTCCGGCCCATGTTTCGGCCTGCCACCTCGAACACGCGCCTGGCGAGGTCATCGCGCACGCCGCATAAGCGATCCGGTTGGAACCTCGCTGCCACCCGCCCGTTCGGGCCCTGTCGCAGTATGAGGTTCCCATGGCTTTACCTTCCGGGCAGGGCCCCGATCCGGCAACCGGCAGTTCCGAGGTCAAACCCCCAACGCAGGCGCGCCAGGGCGCCGTAAGCGGCCGCGTCATCCTGGTGCTTGCGGCGTCGGTCGTCCTCGTGGTCTTCGGAATGCTGTTCGCTTTCTGGTCACGATAGCCGATTGCATCCCGCCGCCCGCTTGACCGCATGGCGCTGTCGCATCCACACTCGCGAAAATCAAGCCGCCGGACCCATGGCGGCTTTTTCAATGATGATCGTGATTGCTAGGGAGAAGAACGATGCCCCAGGTGTCCCTGACGGTGAACGGCAAGCAGCATTCGATGGAAGTCGAGGGCCGCACGTTGCTGGTCGAGCTGCTGCGTGAGAAGCTGCAACTCACCGGCACCCACGTCGGCTGCGACACCAGCCAGTGCGGCGCCTGCGTGGTCCATGTCGATGGCCGTTCCGTCAAGGCCTGCACCATGCTGGCGCTTCAGGCCGACGGCAGCGCGATCACCACGATCGAGGGCATCGCCGCCGCCGACGGCACCCTGCACCCGATGCAGGAGATGTTCCGCGAGCACCACGCGCTGCAATGCGGCTTCTGTACGCCAGGCATGGTGATGAGCGCGATCGATCTCGTGGCCCAGAATCCGCAGGGGCTGAGCGAGGC
>JANXRT010000292.1 GCA_025356735.1 Acetobacteraceae bacterium
CATCACATTTTAGCGGAAAGTCAGCGTATTTATACGATCCATGCGCGTGTGATCGAACTCACGCAATTTTCGGAAATAAAACAAGGTGGTTTAACAAACTTTATGACATCGCTGACTTGACGCATTGTAGGATCGGGACTACTTCTCACGCTTGTGCATATATGCGGCAGTTAGGGACTAGTTATGGCTGAACCTACCCAATCCGGTGCCGAAATCCTTCTGCGAGCACTGAAGGACCAGGACGTCGAGGTTATTTTTGGTTATCCGGGTGGCGCTGTGCTGCCGATCTACGATGCCATTTTCAATCAGAACGCCATTCGCCACATCCTGGTGCGCCACGAACAGGCGGCGGTACACGCGGCCGAAGGCTATGCGCGCAGCACCGGCCGGGTTGGCGTGGTTCTGGTGACCTCGGGCCCCGGCGCCACCAACGCCGTCACCGGGCTGGTTGACGCGCTGATGGACAGCATTCCGATCATTTGTTTGACCGGCCAGGTCCCTACCCATCTGATCGGCAACGACGCCTTTCAGGAAGCCGACACCACCGGCATCACCCGGCCGGCCACCAAGCACAACTATCTCGTCCGCAAATCCTCAGACCTCGCCCGCGTTGTGCATGAGGCGTTTCACGTCGCGCGCACCGGCCGGCCCGGCCCGGTGGTGATCGATTTGCCAAAGGACATACTGATCGCCCCCGCCCCCTACATGGAGGCCGGCCCCGCCACCCAGGCGCGCTACAACCCGCGCACCGAGCCTGATCCCGCGCAGATCCGACGTGCGGTGGCGCTGATGAAGGAAGCGCGCCGGCCGGTGATCTACACCGGCGGCGGCGTCATCAACGCCGGTCCCGAAGCCTCGGAACTACTGTGCGAACTGGTTCGACTGACCGGCTTTCCCTGTACCAGCACGTTGATGGGCCTCGGCGCCTATCCGGCCAAGGACCCGCTGTTCCTCGGCATGCTCGGCATGCACGGCACCTACGAGGCCAATCTCGCCATGCACGGCAGCGATATGCTGCTCAACGTCGGCGCGCGGTTCGACGACCGCGTCACGGGTCGACTCAATGCCTTTTGCCCGGATGCCAAGAAGATACATATCGACATCGACCCGTCCAGCATCAACAAGAACATTTCCGTCGACGTGCCGATCATTGCCGATGCCACTGCGGCGTTGCGTGCCCTGGTGGCGGCCTGGAAGCAGGACAATGCCACGCCTCACACTGCCGCAATCGCCGGCTGGTGGCAGCAGATAGACACTTGGCGCGGCAAGGAAAGCCTGCGCTTCACCCAGGATTTCCGTCCCGGCAGCATCATCAAGCCGCAATACGCCATCCAGCGGCTATACGAGATCACCCAGGAGCTCGGCCGCGAAACCTACATCTCGACCGAAGTTGGTCAGCACCAGATGTGGGCCGCCCAGCATTTCCACTTCACCAAGCCGAACCGGTGGATGACCTCGGGCGGGCTAGGTACCATGGGCTATGGCCTGCCTGCCGCCATGGGCGTGCAGATCGCCTATCCGGACGCCCTGGTCATCGATATCGCCGGCGAAGCCTCCATCCTGATGAACATCCAGGAGATGGGGACGCTGGCCCAGTATCGATTGCCGGTGAAGGTCTTCATTCTAAACAACGAATACATGGGCATGGTGCGCCAGTGGCAGGAGCTGCTGCACGGCAGCCGGTATTCCGAAAGCTACTCGACCGCGCTGCCCGACTTCGTCAAGCTCGCCGACAGCTTCCATGCGACCGGCCTTCGCGCCAGGACGATCGACGAGCTGGATGGCGTCATTCGCGAGATGCTGACCACCGATCGCGCGGTCATCGCCGACATCGCGGTCGATCCGAAGGAAAACGTCTATCCGATGATTCCGTCCGGCGCGGCGCACAACGAGATGATCCTTGGCCCCGAGCACGAAACCGCGGAGCAATCGAGCCGTACTGCCAGCGCCACCGATGCGGGGCTTGCCCTCGTCTGACGTTGCGTTAAACGGACGTTCCTTCGCCCGAGATCGGAAACCATGTCCGCGCCGTTTGACACCGTCCAGCGCACCGCCACGATTTCCGTGCTGGTGGACAACGAGGCCGGTGTGCTGGCCCGTGTGGTCGGGCTGTTCTCCGGGCGCGGCTACAACATCGACAGCCTTACCGTGGCGACCGTCGATGCCGAGCACCAGCGCTCGCGAATCAACATCGTGACCTCCGGCACCGACATGATCATCGAGCAGATTAAGGCGCAGCTCGGCCGCGTCGTGCCGATCCACCGCATCGCCGACCTGACTCTCGATGGCCCGCACATCGCGCGCGAAATGGCAATGATCAAGGTCATCGCCACCGGTGACAATCGCATCGAAGCGCTGCGCATGGCCGACGCCTTTCGCGCTCGCATCGTTGATGCGACGGCTGGCAGCTTCATCTTCGAAATCACCGGCGCCACCGAGAAGCTCGATGCGTTTCTCGAACTGATGCGCCCGCTCGGCCTCGCCGAGGTTTCCCGCACCGGCATCGCCGCAATCGCTCGCGGCACCCATACGATCTAGTTTCAAACCAACCGTCCGACGGAGTCCATGAACATGCGCGTCTATTACGACAGCGATGCCGACGTGAACCTGATCAAGGCCAAAAAGGTCGCGATCATCGGCTATGGCAGCCAGGGCCATGCCCACGCCAACAACCTGAAGGACAGCGGCGTGAGCGAGCTGGCGGTCGGGCTGCGGCCGGGGTCCGGCGGCGTCGCCAAGGCGGAGGCGGCCGGGTTGCGCGTCATGGACCCGGCCGAGTGCGCCAAGTGGGCCGATGTGGTCATGGCGCTGACGCCCGACGAGGGGCAGGGCGACCTGTATCGCGAGAAGCTGGGCCCCAACATGAAGCCCGGCGCCGCGCTGGCGTTCGCGCACGGGC
>JANXRT010000300.1 GCA_025356735.1 Acetobacteraceae bacterium
GGGGAGAACGAAGGATGCCGACGATCGATCGTGACGGGGTCAGGATATTCTACCAGGAAGCGGGCAGCGGCGAGCCGATCCTGCTCAGCCACGGCTACAGCGCGACCAGCCGGATGTGGCAGGACCAGGTCGAAGCCCTGCGCCAGCATTACCGCGTCATCACCTGGGACATGCGCGGCCACGGCCAGTCGGACTCGCCGGAACTGCTGGAGGCCTATTCCGAGCGGCACACCGTCGATGACATGGCGGCGATCCTCGGCGCCTGCGGCGTCGAGCGCGCGGTGATCGGCGGCCTGTCGCTCGGCGGTGTCATGTCGCTGGCCTTCCACGATGCCCACCCCGCGATGGTGCGGGCGCTGATGCTGTTCGACACCGGCCCGGGCTTTCGCAACGCCGAGGCGCGCCAGGCCTGGAACGACCGCACCCTGCAGCGTGCCGACGACCTCGAAAAACGCGGGCTGGCGGCGCTCGGCCGCAGCGACGAAATCCGGCTCGGCGAGCACCGGTCGGCCGACGGGCTGGCGCGCGCCGCCCGCGGCATGATGACGCAGACCGACGACCACCTGATCCGCTCGCTGCCCAACATCGCGGTGCCCACACTGGTGCTGGTCGGCGCCGACGACACGAACGTCCTGGCGGCGACCGACTACATGGCGGCCAAGATCGCCGGCGCCACCAAGATGGTGATTCCGCAGGCCGGCCACGCGGCGAACCTGCACCAGCCGGCGGCGTTCAACCGGGCCGTGACCGATTTCCTGACGGGATTGCCAGCCGACTGATCGCGGCCGCCTGATGATCGCCTTGCACCGCGCCGGTTGACGGGTGCCGCACGGGCGTTCCAGCGTGGCGCATGTTCCGCTGGTTCGAAAGACTGCTGCAGCCGACCGAGATATCGCCCGCGACGCCGCCGCCCGCCGGGCTGGGGGCGTTCTACTGGCACTACGCGCGCCAGGTCCGCGGCCTGATCGCCGGGCTCTTCATCACCGGCCTCGTGGTGGCGCTGCTCGACTCGATGATCCCGGTGTTCATCGGCCAGGCCGTCAATCTTGTCGCGACCGGATCGCCCGCAAACCTGCTGGCAGAGCACTGGCCCGCGCTGGCCGGCATGGCCGCGGTCATGCTTGTCGCCCGCCCCGCCGCGTTGTTGTTGCAATCGCTTATCACCAACCAGGCGATCGCCGCGGGGATGACCAACCTTGTGCGCTGGCAGAGCCACTGGCAGGTGGTGCGGCAAAGCTGGACCTTCTTCCAGAACGACTTCGCCGGCCGCGTCGCCAACCGGGTCATGCAGACCGGCCCGTCGATGCGCGAAAGCATCGTGAGCGCGGTCAACGCGGCATGGTACATCCTGGTTTACGGCACCAGCGCGATCACCCTGATGGCGCGCGCCGACTGGCGGCTGACCGTGCCGATGCTGACCTGGTTCGTGGTCTATGTCAGCCTGCTGCGCTTCTTCGTGCCGCGGCTGCGCGACCGCTCGCGCCGCATGTCGGAGGTGCGCTCGACCCTGATGGGCAGGGTGGTCGACAGCTACAGCAACATCCTGACCGTCAAGCTGTTCGCCCGCGCCCGCGACGAGGATGCGTTCGTGCGCGAGGCGGTGGACGACCACACCACGACGTTCCGCGGCCAGCTGCGCCTGACGACGCGGTTCAGCCTGACCCTGGCGATGATGAACGCCTGCCTGATCGTCGGCACCGGCGGGGTCGCCATCTGGCTGTGGACGACGGGTGCCGTCGCCGTCGGCACGGTCGCGATGGCGCTGCCGCTGGCCTGGCAGATCGCCAACATCGCCGGCTGGGTGTCGCAGAACGTCACCGCGATCTTCGAGAACGTCGGCGTCGTGCAGGACGGCATGCGCTCCATCGCGGTGCCGCGCCAGATGCCCGATGCCGCCGACGCCGCCGAGCTCGCGGTCGACGGCGGCGCCATCCGGATCGAGCGTCTGAGCTTCGGCTACGGCAGCGAGCGCGGCGTGCTGCACGACCTGTCGCTGGATATACGCGGCGGCGAGCGGGTCGGCCTGGTCGGACCGTCGGGCGCGGGCAAGTCGACGCTGGTCAACCTGCTGCTGCGCTTCCATGCGCCCGAGAGCGGCCGCGTGCTGATCGACGGCCAGGATATCGCCGCGGTCAGCCAGGAGAGCCTGCGCAGCCAGATCGCGATGGTGACGCAGGACACTTCCCTGCTGCACCGGTCGATCCGCGACAACATCGCCTACGGCCGGCCATGGGCCGCCGAGGCGGAGATCCTGGCCGCCGCCGACCAGGCCCAGGCGCTCGATTTCATCGGGGCGCTGGAGGACTGGAACGGCCGGCGCGGGTTCGACGCCCATGTCGGCGAGCGCGGCGTCAAGCTGTCCGGCGGCCAGCGCCAGCGCATCGCGATCGCGCGCGTCATCCTCAAGGACGCGCCGATCCTGATACTGGACGAGGCGACCTCGGCATTGGACTCCGAGGTCGAGGCGGCGATCCAGGGCCAGCTGCGGGCGCTGATGCGCGGGCGCACCGTGATCGCCATCGCCCACCGGCTATCGACGATCGCGCAGATGGACCGGCTCGTGGTGATGGATCACGGCCGCATCGTCGAGCACGGCAGCCACGCGCAGCTGCTGGCCGCGCGCGGCCTCTATGCTGGGCTCTGGCACCGCCAATCGGGCGGGTTCATGGAGGCGGCGGAGTAGCGGCCCGCAGCATCGGCCGGAGGCCGGCGCGGCTACCCGTCAGGCATGTTCTCCAGCCGGGCACGTCCCGGGATCAGCCCGCGAACACGTCCGCCGGGCTGTCGGCGCGCAGGCTGTCGCCCAGCGCCTGGCCGATCCGCGCCGCATCCGCGGCCAGGCCCCGGAGGCTCCGCCATCGAGGATCGGTCCGCCCGGCTGGCGGCGACGGCCGAGCGCGCCATGCTGGCGGCGCTCGACGGCTCCTGCCAGACGCCGATCGC
>JANXRT010000301.1 GCA_025356735.1 Acetobacteraceae bacterium
CACGTAAAACCAAGGACGGATGATCGCACGGTTTACGACGCGCCAAGCAGGCTTGCGGCTTAACTTAAAGCAAAGTCATGTCGCTACGTGTCAGGCGACAGGGTAAACCCATCCATTAGCGACATCAGGAACCCAGCCACCCTTCGGAGCAGGGAGAGGCAAGTTGACGGATCGATCGGACATATTTCCGCCGGGCAAGGATGGGCGGAGACAGGTGATGCAGACGCCGGACGAGGTGGCAGCGATGCAGCGGCTTCACGGATTGGGCTGGGGCACCCGGCGGATCGCAGCCGAGATCGGGTGTAACCGGGAGACGGTGCAGCGGTATCTGGCTGCGGGCGGCTGGGCGCCGTGCCGGGTTCCGACCCGGCCCAGCCTGCTGGTGGGTCACACAGCCTGGCTGGATGAGCGGCTTGGGCGTCACCGGGGCAACGCGGACGTGGTGCGCCAGGAGTTGGCATCCGATCTGGACATCGTGGTCAGCCTGCGCACGGTGGAGCGGGGCGTATCGCATCTGCGGCGTGAGCTTGCGGCCGAGGCGCTGGCGACGGTGCGGTTCGAGACATCGCCGGGCCGCCAGTTGCAGATCGACTTCGGCCAGCGCCGGATCGCGATCGAGGGCGAGCGGGACAAAGTCTATCTGTTCGTGGCCACGCTGGGCTACTCGCGCCGGATCTATGCGGCGCCGTTCCGGCACGAGCGGCAATCGGCGTGGCTGGAGGGGATCGAGGGCGCATTCCGCCACTTTGGTGGCTTGCCGGGCGAGCTGCTGCTCGACAATGCCCGTGCCCTGGTCAAGCACCACGACCCGGTCACGCGCGAGGTGGAGTTCAACGGCCGCCTGCATGCGTTCACCCGATACTGGGACGTGCGGCCGGTCGCCTGCGCGCCTTACCGGGCACGGACCAAGGGTAAGGACGAGCGCGGCGTCGGCTACGTCAAGCACAATGCCATTGCCGGGCGGCACTTCGCCTCGTGGGGTGCTTTGAAGGCGCACCTGGCCTGGTGGATGCGCGAGGTGGCCGACAGGCGGGTGCACGGTACGACGGGTGAAGCGCCGATCGTGCGGTTCGAGCGCGAGGAGCAGCAGGCCTTGCGCCCGTTGAACGGCCCCCCGCCGTTCCGCCAACTGCGCGAGCTGACCCGGCGTGTGCAGAACGACGCCTGCGTGGACATCGACACCAACCACTACAGCGTGCCGTGGCAGCTGATCGGGGCCGAGGTCAGCGTGGTGGTGGGCGACAGCCAAATCCGCATTCATCATGCGGGGATCGAAGTGGCCTGCCACGACAAGCGTCTCGGCCGTCGCGATCGCGCCGTCGATCGCGCCCACCTGCTCGGCATCGTGCCATATCGCCCGGATCCTGCCCTCGACACCGACACTGGCGCAGCGCCGCCCATCGTGCTGCCCGGCATCGAGCTGCTGCGCTCCCTGGCCGAGTACGAGCAGGCGGCAGGAGGCGGCTGGTGAACGCCGAGGTGGACGCACTGCCGGATATGCTGGCGCGGCTGAAGCTGACGGCGATGCGCGATCGGCTCGACGGGCTGCTGGACGAGGCAGCACGGGGCGACTTGTCGCTGCGTGAGACGTTGGCGCTGCTGTGCCGGGCCGAGGTGTCGCACCGCGAGGAGCGACGCATCCAGATGGGCACGGGGATTGCGAAATTCCCGCACCAGCGCACGCTGGAAGGGTTCGACTTTGCCGCCCAGCCTTCGCTTGATGCCAAGCAGGTGCGTGACCTCGCCGTCTGCCGCTGGGTGGCCAACGGCGACGCACTGCTGATCCAGGGTCCGCCCGGCGTGGGCAAGACCCATCTTGCCATCGCTCTGGGGCGTGAGGCGATCCGGCAGGGCTACTCGGTGCTGTTCACCCCGGCAACGGCGCTGGTGACGACGCTGGTCAAGGGGCATACAGAGGGCAGGCTGGAGCAGCGGCTGGCACAACTGGCCAAGCCGAAGCTGCTGATCATGGACGAGTTCGGCTACCTGCCGTTCGAGCCCGCCGCCGCCCACCTGCTGTTCCAGCTGATCAGCCGCCGCTACGAACGGGGCAGCATCCTGATCACGTCTAACCGCGTCGTGGGCGACTGGGGCGCGGTGCTGGGCGACCAGGTCGTGGCAACCGCCATCCTGGACCGGCTACTGCACCACAGCCACGTGCTGACCATCCGTGGCGACAGCTATCGCCTCCGCGAGAAGCGGCGCTCGGGGCTGATCAAGGCGACACAGGCACCGGCATCCGCCGGAGCATCACAGTAGCGGAGGTGGATGGGTTCTCAGTGTCGCCCCTGGATGGGTTCCTGATGTCGCTTGATAGCGCAAGCCGCTGTCGGAAGTGCTGCCCGAATAGGATAGTCGCCCGCCGGCGCGTCGTGACGGCATCGTGAGACAATGATGCTAGCATGTGGGACTGAGATGGGACTAGGGCGATGACCGGGGCGCTGTCGACTGAAGCG
>JANXRT010000304.1 GCA_025356735.1 Acetobacteraceae bacterium
ACGGCGGGCTGCATCAGGCTGCTACGCTGGCGGCGTTGGCGCACCCGGTTTCGCGGGTGTGGGCTGGATATTGGCAGCGTTAGTCTCAAACCCCTAAAATGGTCGCCAAGTCCGCATACATCAAATAGTTCTCGCCCATTATCCCCGTAACGAAAACATCTTTGAGGCGAACCACAGACTTCTTACAAGGCCGGAAATGATTACTTTCGTAATAAGCAACAAGATTGGAGGTTGCCGCAGTCAAAACTAGGCCCATCACGCCTCGAATTTCTGCGGCACGAAGCGCAGCATCGTAAATCAAGGCATTCCCTAACTTGGAAACGGCTCTACAATCCCTGCCTAGCCATGTAATGGCTTGCACAGATATCGGTCCGTTTTCTAGCTTTCCTCGTTGCTCATCCGTCATTTCCGAGGACTGAAGCTTAGATGAAGATAGATGGTAAAACCCATGCACGCAGGTCGCTTCATTCGCCGGGCAGTGAACATACGTTTGTCCATTACCGATGTCTGAGTCTCGATGCGCTTCGTAGTAGATGTATGATTGAACGCTTTCGACGTAAGCCTGCTCAGCAGCGTTTTGCCGCTGCGCGCACCGGAAATCTTGGGTGCTATGCCAATCCTCTAGGCAAACGGTTATACGTGAACGAGCTGCTGCGAAGCTAGCAAGGCGTGCAGATCGGCCGCTTCCTTCATACCTTGGCTTTGGGCCGGAGGATTGCTCCCGCAACTCACTATCCACAAGAAGTCCTTTGCACCGATATCGTGCTCGGCAATCGCTGTGCTGGAAGCGAAATCGCGTGTATCTTCCGCAATTTCGTGGTCCCACAAACGAGCATGAGCCATGTTCAACCTTCCATATACATTCTAGATCACGCTGTCGTGTGCAAAGATGACGAACTGGCGTATTGTCGGTTTAGACTAACAAGGCTTGCGTCGGGCATATGCGGCGCTCTCGAACGCGGCGAGATTGCGCGCAAGCACCGCCCGGCGCAATCCCTAAACGACTGATGGGCGCTTTAGTTCACACAAGTTCAACCCGCCACCTTCCAAGCCACCTCTGCCCCAACCCCGGCAACCTCCGCCACCATCCCATTCGTCCGTTGATACCGTAGCGCCATGTCCACCCGCTTTTGCATCGCACGCCGAACCGTTTGGTCGTGCTGATCCAACCCCCGCTCCGCTACGATCGCCTGAGCGATGGCCTTGACTGCCATAGGCCCCGGTGCACGGCGCAGCGTGTCCAGCACGGCCCTACTCATCGCGCCGAACTCTGCCGGGCTGGCGGCCTTCCTGTAGGTCGGGCGGATGGTCTCTAGCTTGTAGTCGGGATCGAACTGGCGGATCACCGCGTCGATGCAGGCCAGGTCGGCGTGTAGCTGCTGAACCGCCGTTTGCATGGTGCCGAGCTGGCCGGCTAGGTCGGCACGGCGTTTGACGAGGGCGGGTAGGACGGAGTCTGCCATGGGATGCCTCTATATGGGCATTTAGTATGACATAAATTCTTATCGTTGACGTTGTTTATTTAGGTGTATCTGCTACATAATACCGGACATCCTGGCGATCGAGGCCTGTGGCACCCTGCAGAACCTGCTTGACAAGCGTTCCCGATTCGCGCCCAGCACCCATTCGCTGCTGGCCGTGTGCCCGCTGATATGGCTGCTGGCTGCCGTCGCCGATGCCGATCCGACGCCGCGATGGCAGGCGACCGGATTGCTGCTGCAAGAGCCGGTGTCGGCGTTCATCCTGCCGGTTCGCGACATGAAGGTGTTCTACGGCCTGAAGCCGCGCCACTATCAGGGCTTCACCCAGCACCAGATCCCGCACGCCCACGAGTATTTCGTGCCAATGGACTCGCTCACGGCGTCGGAAGGCGACAAGGACCCTGCCTTGCAGGCACTGATCGGCCGAGCCGCCGTGCGCGGGAACTTTCTCGTCAACGGGGATCGCGATCAGCATCCGGCGTAGGAAACAGATCCGGCCGATCGGTGATGATGCCGTCAACGCCCCAACCGGTCAGCCGGGCCATGTCTTGTGGCGTATTGACTGTCCAGGGCACGACGCGCAGGCCAAGTTCATGCGCCTCGGCGACCTGGTCCTGGGTCAAATCCTCGAACGCCGGCGACCAGGTGTCGCCCGCGCCACCTTCCCCGGCCACGGCCCGAGGCACGGAGCCCGCGAAGTCGGCCGGCACCGGTCCATCCCACCAACGCGCGGCTTCGGCGATCGTGGCCGCCGAGGTCAACCAAGCGAACGATGGCGCTTCCGCCAGGTTCAGCCGGCGAAGATGGCGCGGACCTCGCCAGTCGAACGATTGCACCGTGATGCGACGCGCGGCGCCGGCTGCCCGGACGTCGGCCAGCACGACGTCGGCCATACGCTCGGGAGCCGCCGTCCAGTCCGCCCGATGCGGAAAGGTCTTGATTTCGAGGGTGAAACACATCCGCGGCAATGCCGCGAGCAGCGCAGCAAGGCTTGGCACGCGGCCGCCATCGACCGGCTTCTGCTCGGGGAAAAGCCCATCGTAGCGGCTGCCCGCACGGATGCGGCCGACATCGAACTGAGCGAGCTGCACCAATGTCAGGGAGCGCAACAACGGCGAGGTCCCGCTCAGCCAAGCCCCGTGGCGACCGCGGGTGAGATCGGCGTTCAGCGCCGGATCATGGCTGACCACCGCACGATCGTCGGCGGTTATCCCGATGTCGAGTTCGATTCGATCGACCAGCGCGGCGGCCAGGCAGCAGCCTCCGATGGTATTCTCCGGAAACAGGCCGCGCGCACCGCGATGCCCGATGCGCTCGACGCGCCTTCGGGACAGGCTCCTAGTCTTCCGAAGGGTCGCACTCGCACCCGTTTGTCGGCCCGGCATCGCCGCGGGTGACGTGGTGGTCGATCCATTCGGCGACCAGCCGCCGGGCCTCGTTCAAAGAGGCCTCCGGATGGTGGATGCGGTACAGCGTCGTGCAGGCGGTATAGGCCGACAAATCGTCGGTGCCGAAGCCGCGTAGGTCGGAATAGGCGGTGATCACCGCCCGCTCGCACCGCCGCGCGATCTTGCTGAACTCTCGATCCATGGTCGCAACGCCCCCATTGCGAATCGTTCGCAACACACCACAAGAGTAAGGGTGTCCGGCCCCGATCGCAACCTAAACCTCACGCCGAGGTTTCGCCTAACCGGCGGCGATGATCCCGGCTAGTGCGCGGCCGACCTCCTCGGTCCCCGCCTGGCCACCCATGTCTCGGGTACGCGGCCCGCCATCACGCAGCAATGTCTCGATCGCAGTCACGATCGCCGCCCCCGCCTCGCGTTCGCCAAGGTGGTCCAGCATCATCGCCGCCGACCAGACCTGCCCGATCGGGTTGCATATGTATCGTCCGGCAATGTCCGGCGCTGATCCGTGCACCGGCTCGAACATCGACGGGAACACGCCCTCCGGGTTGATGTTGGCCGAGGCCGCGATGCCGATCGAGCCCGCCACCGCCGGCCCAAGGTCGGACAGGATGTCGCCGAACAGGTTGGAGCCGACCACGACATCGAACCAGTCCGGATGCTGCACGAAATGCGCGCAAAGAATGTCGACATGGTACTGGTCTGTACGGATATCCGGGTAAGACGCTGACATTGCGGCAAACCTCTCGTCCCAGTACGGCATCGGTATTGAAATCGCCATTTACGATCCATCAGGATGCCTACTATCCTACTGAAACGGCTAAATACGCCCACGTCCTGCTCCCCGCTGCCCAGTGGAG
>JANXRT010000364.1 GCA_025356735.1 Acetobacteraceae bacterium
GCCAAGATGACAGCCTGGTATGATATCTTCCGTCCTCAGACCGGATCGTTGGTGCTGCTGCCGACAGGTCTGATGGTGCTGGTGACCATGGTCTATGGCCCGATCGCCGCCGCCCTGGTCGAACTGTTCCCGACCCGCATCCGCTACACGTCGATGTCGCTGCCCTACCATATCGGCAACGGCTGGTTCGGCGGCCTGCTGCCGGCCACCACCTTCGCCATGATCGCGCAGACCGGCGATATCTTCTACGGGCTTTGGTATCCGATCGTCATCGCCGGGGCGACCTTCGTCATCGGCCTGCTGTTCGTGCCGGAAACCAAGGATCGCGACATCTTCGCCGGCGACTGAACTTCCTCGACCAAACCATGCGACGCCGGAGCCACGCTGGCTCCGGCGTTTTGCATTTCGACCCGGAGGAGCGTCGATGACCAACACGACCTATGCGGCCGCCCACGCAGCGTCGCTCGCGACCCCCGAGGAGTACTGGGCGAACGCGGCGGCGGGAATCGACTGGGAGCGGCCGTGGGACACGGTGTTCGACGCCGGCACCGGGCCGTTCGGCCGGTGGTTCGCCGGCGCCAGGCTCAACACATGCGTGAATTGCCTCGATCGCCACGTCGCCGCCGGCCGCGGCGAGCAGGCGGCGCTGATCTGGGACAGTGCCATGACCGGCACGGTGAAAACCTTCAGCTACACGCAGCTGCTGGCCCGCACCGAGAAGGTCGCCGGCGCGCTGGCGGCGCTCGGCGTCGCGCGCGGCGACCGGGTGGTGATCTACATGCCGATGGTGCCGGAGGCGGCGATCGCCATGCTCGCCTGCGCGCGGATCGGCGCCATCCACTCCGTCGTGTTCGGCGGCTTCGCCGCCAGCGAACTCGCCAGCCGGATCGCCGACGCCAAGCCGCGGGTGATCGTCTCGGCCTCCTGCGGGCTGGAGCCCGGCCGGGTGGTGAAGTACAAGCCGCTGCTGGATGCCGCGATCGAGATGTCGCCGCACAAGCCGGATGCCTGCCTGATCCTGCAGCGCGAGGCTGCGCACGCCGACATGGTGGCCGGCCGCGACCATGATTTCGCCGCGGCCGTTGCCGCCGCCGCTCCGCACGGCCCGGTGTCGGTGGCGGCGACCGACCCGCTCTATATCCTGTACACCTCCGGCACCACCGGCAGGCCCAAGGGCGTGGTGCGCGACCATGGCGGCCATGCCGTGGCGCTGCACCAGTCGATGGCGATGATCTACGGACTTCAGCCGGGCGACGTGTTCTGGACCGCGTCCGATGTCGGCTGGGTGGTCGGCCACAGCTACATCGTCTACGCGCCGCTGCTCGCCGGCTGCACCAGCGTGATGTACGAGGGCAAGCCGGTCGGCACCCCCGATGCCGGCGCGTTCTGGCGGGTCTGCGCCCAGCACCGCGTCAAGGTGCTGTTCACCGCGCCGACGGCGATGCGCGCCATCCGCCAGCAGGACCCCGAAGGCACGCTTGCCGCCGATTACGACCTGTCCGTCCTCGAAGCCATCTTCCTGGCCGGCGAACGCTGCGATCCGCCGACCGCGATCTGGCTGGCTGGCCTTCTTGGCAAGCCGATCGTGGACCATTGGTGGCAGACCGAAACCGGCTGGCCGATCACCGCCGGGTTCCGCGGCTTCGGACTGTTTCCGACCAAACCAGGCTCGGGCGGGCGCGCCAGCACCGGCTACGACCTCCACGCACTCGACGATGACGGCCACGTGCTGCCGCGCGGCAGCAGCGGCAACCTGTCGGTACGCCTGCCGCTGCCGCCAGGTTGCGCGCCGACCCTGTGGCAGAACGACGAGGGCTACGTCGCCGCCTACATCGCCGACTTCCCGGGGTGGTACCGCTCCGGCGACGCCGGCATGATCGATGCCGACGGCGATGTGTGGGTGATGGGCCGCACCGATGACATCATCAACGTCGCCGGCCACCGGCTTTCCACCGGCTCGATGGAGGAAGTGCTGGCTTCGCACCCCGACGTTGCCGAATGCGCGGTGTTCGGGGCGCATGACGAACTGAAAGGCCAGAGCCCCGTCGGGCTGGTGGTTCTAAAGGCCGGCGTCACCCGCCCCGACGCCGAAATCTGCGCCGAGCTGGTGCGGCTGGTACGCGACCGTATCGGCCCGGTGGCGGCGTTCAAGGACGCACGCGTGGTCGCCCGGCTGCCCAAAACCCGCTCCGGCAAGATCCTGCGCGCCACCATCCGCCGAATTGCCGACGGCGAACCCTACACCGTGCCGCCAACCATCGAGGATGCCGGCGTGCTGGACGACATCGCGCGGGTGTTCAATATTGTTGCGAGACCGACGAGCGGCGGCTAGGGTCGTGCTGACGCCGTAGGCAGACAGCGTGGGGCTCTGCCCCAAACCCCGCCAAAGGGCCGTCGCCCTCTGGACACCCTCTACTTAGGTTAGGCGCCCCGGGCCGCTATCCCGGCGGGGTTTGGGGCAGAACCCCATGCTTCTCCTGCCTACGGCGTTAGTAAGAAATCCACCGGGTAAACCGGGGCATGGGAAGGACGATGCAGGATGGCTCGATACCGTTGGCGTGGCTTGGCGGCGTGTGCGTTGTTGGTGGCTGCTGCGGGGGCTGCGCAGGCGGCGGGACAGACGGTCACGGTGTGGTGGAACCAGGGCTTCTATCCGGCCGAGGACCAAGCGATGCGCGACATGGTCGCGGCCTGGGAAAAGCAGTCCGGCAACAAGATCGAGCTGACCTTCTACAACGGCTCCGACATGCCGGCGAAGATCATTTCGTCGATCACCACCGGCGAGGTGCCGGATTTGGCCTATGTCGACAACGGCGATTTCCTGCTGCTGCCTCAGGCGGCGTGGAACGACAAGCTGGTCGATGTCAGCGACGTTGTCGGCACGCAGAAGGCGGAATACAGCGCGACGGCGCTGACCTCGGCGAACCTGTACGACAATGTGGCGCACAGGCGCAGCTATTTCGGCGTGCCCCTGAAGCAGCAGGCGATGCACTACTTCGTTTGGAAGCCGCTGATCGAAAAGGCGGGTTTCCAGGTCTCCGACATCCCGAAGGAATGGGAGGCGTATTTCAACTTCTTCGAGGGGGTGCAGAAGAAGCTGCGCGACCAGGGTCAGCGCATCTACGGGCTGGGCTACTCGCTGGCGACCAAGGACAGCGACAGCACCTATCTGTTCAACCAGTTCCTGGTTTCGTACGGGGCGCAGATCGTGACGCCCGACGGCAGGCTGCACACCGACGATCCCAAAGTTCGGGAAGCGGCGATCAAGGCGCTGACCAAGCTGACGACCCCCTACAAGGAGGGCTTCGTGCCGCCCGGCGCGATCAACTGGGGCGATCCCGACAACAACTCGGCTTTCTATGCCCGCCAGATCGTGATGACGCCGAATGCCAGCCTGTCGATCCCGGTGGCGCAGTCGGAAAAGCGCGAGCAGTACGAGCATGAGATACTGACCCAGGCGCAACCGAACGGGCCGGACGGCAAGCCGGTGACCTCACTGGTGGCGGTCAAGATGGCTTTCATCATGAAGGGCGCCAAGAACGAGGCCGCAGCCAAGGACTTCCTCAAATACATCATCCAACCGAAGGTGCTGGATACCTACCTGGTGGCAGCGCGCGGCCGCTGGCTGCCAGTGATGGCCTCAATCGTCAGGAACGATCCGTTCTGGACCGACCCGCGTGACCCGCATCTGCCGGTGGCAACCAAGCAGGAGGTCGAGGGGCCGACCCAGCCCTGGTTCCAGGCGTTCAATCCGGCCTATGCTGACGTCAACGCGCAGCAGGTCTGGGGCAAGGCGGAGGCCAACGTGATGCAGGGCGGCATGACGCCGGACAAGGCGGTCGATGCGGCGTTCGCGCAGATCAACGACATCTTCTCGAAATATGCCATGCCGGCGCAGTAAACCGGAGCCGACGGATGGGGACCACAGCCGCTGTTTCGCTGAACCGGACGACGACCGTTCGGCCCGCCGCCAGTCGGTGGTGGGCCGGCGGGCTGAACGGCAGCGACAAATTGTGGGCGACCGCGTTCGTGCTGCCCTATATCGCCGTGTTCCTGCTGTTCGTGGTCTATCCGGTCGGCTACGGAATTTATCTCGGCAGTGATCCCGCCAGCTACACGGCCTTGTTCAACGACCCGATCTATGCCGAGACGGTGCTCAATACGCTGATATTTTTGGCGGTTGGTGTGAACGTCAAGCTGTTCCTGGCGCTGCTGCTGTCGGGCTTCTTCATGCGGCCGCAGCGTTGGGTGAAATGGCTGCTGCTGGTGTTCATCCTGCCTTGGGCGGTGCCGGCGATCCCGACCTTCATTTCCTACCGATGGATGCTGAACAGCCAGTGGGGGCTGATCAACAACATCCTGTGGAACCTGTTCCAGATGGACGGGCCGCCTTGGCTCGACCAGCCGCAGCTGGCGATGGCGTCCAACATCGTCGCCTATATCTGGAAATGGCTGCCGTTCTGGACGCTGATCTTCCTCGCCGGCCGGATGGCGGTGCCGAAGGAGTTGTACGAATCCGCCGACATCGACGGCGCCACCGGCATACAGCGGTTCGTCCACGTCACCTTCCCGATCATGTCCAACCTCTATGTCGTCTGCACGTTGCTTTCGACGATCTGGACGCTTGGCGACTACAATTCGGTGCACTTTGTCAGCGGCGGCGGGCCGGCGTTGCAGACCCATGTGCTCGCGACCCTGGGCATCCGCGACGCGTTCGAGCTGAGCGATCCACGTATGGGCATGGCCGCGGTCATCTCCGCGCTTCCGTTATTGATCCCGCTGGTGATTTTCCTGATGCGCAAGCTGTCCAAGGGCGAGGTACAGCTGTGACCACCAGCGTTCGCCGCTCCAAGCACCGTCCTGGCGACATCGGCGCGGTCCTGCTCGGCATCGTGCTGCTGATCTGGACCCTGGCGCCGCTGTACAACATGGTCCTGGTCGCGGTGCAGGAGAAGGAAGACGTCTTCAGCACCAACGTCTGGCCGCCGCATCCCTCTGCGCATGCCTTCACGACGGTGTTCACCGAGGGCTACTGGTACCTCGCCAACTACTGGCGGCAGATGGGCAACAGCTTCTTCATCGGCATCATGGTGGCGGTGCTGACCCTGGCGATCGGCTCGGGCGCCAGCTTCGCGATCACCCGGATGAAGATCCGGCTCGGCTGGCTGCTGACCAACGCCGCGCTGCTGACCTACGTCATCCCGGCCAGCTTCCTGGCGATACCCTTCTACCGGATCATGAAGACCTACGGCCTGGCCGACAACGCCTGGGCGGTGATCGCGGTCGAGGTGACGTTCGCCACGCCCTACGCGATCTTCATCTTTTCCCAATACAGCGCCAGCATCCCGCTGGAGCTAGACGAGGCGGCGCGGATCGATGGAGCCTCGCCGGGTCAGATCTTCTTTCGGATATTCCTGCCGCTGATGGCGCCGGCGCTGGTCGCGATCGGCACCTACGCGCTGCTGCTGGCCTGGAACGAGTATCTGTACGCGTTCCTGCTGCTGTCGTCCGACAGCACCATCACCGTGCCGGTGGCGCTCGGCAAATTCCTCAACAGCGACGAGGCGCCATGGAACTACCTGATGGCGGCGGCGATCGTCTATGCCCTGCCGCCTTTGGTGATCTACTATTCGTTCCGGCGTTATATGACCGCCGGGCTGACCATGGGCGGGGTCAAGGGCTGACGGGAACGATGGCGGAGATTTCAGATGGATTTGCTGCAGCTGGATGCGCTGGCCTCGCTGGTGCTGGACGGCGCGACCGTCGCGCTGCCGCCGGATAACTCCTTGCCGTCCTGCGCGCTGGTACGCGCGCTGATTCGCGCCGGGCGAAAAAACCTTCATCTGATCGGCGTGCCGGTCTCGGGCTATGCTTCCGATCTGTTGATCGGTGCCGGCTGCGTCGCGTCGATTGAGACCAGCGGCGTCACCTTGGGCGAGGCCGGCGCGGCGCCGCGGTTTGTTGCCGCCTTGGCCGCCGGCACCATCACCGTTCTGGATGCGACCTGCCCGGCAATGCACACGATGTTGCAGGCGGCCGAGAAGGGGGTGCCGTTCATGCCCCTGCGCGGGATCATCGGCAGCGACATCCTGGCGCACCGGCCGGACTGGAAGGTGATCGATAATCCGTTCGCACCGGAAATCGATCCGATCGTGCTGCTGCCGGCGCTGCGGCCCGGCTTCGCGCTGTTCCATGCCGAGATGGCCGACACCCATGGCAATGTCTATGTCGGCCGCCGACGGGAGCTGGCAACGATCGCCCATGCCTCGAACCGCGTGCTGGTGACCGTCGAGCAGGTGGTCGATTTCGACCTGCTCGACGACGAGCGCCTGGCCCCCGGCACCATCGGCGGCGCCTACGTCGATCACGTGGCGATCGCTCAACGCGGCGCCTGGCCGATCGGCTTGCCGGGTTGCTACGATTTCGATGCCGCGCACTTCGCCGAATACGCTCGCATGGCGCGAACCGATGCCGGCTTCCAGGCCTACCTCCAGCGCTATGTCTACTCCGACGCGGCCCTGGCAGCCGCCGAGTGATCGCGCTGGAGGAGCGTATGGCGGTTGCGCTGGCGGCCCTGATCCAGGACCCGGCGGCACCACCCGCGCGCCACATCGCGGTCGGCGCCGCCAGCCCGATCCCGGCCGCCGCCTGCTGGCTGGTGAGGAAGGCCGGCGCCAACGTGCGGCTGTCGCTGCTGCACAAGCGTCGCGGCAACCCGTTCACCGAGGGCACGCGGGAGCTTTTCGACCTCGCCGGCCAAGGCCGCATCGATCTGTTCTTTCTGGGCGGCGGGCAGATCGACGGCCAGGCCAACATCAACCTGATCGGCACCGGCGACTGGCCCGGCAGCAAGGTGCGCTTTCCCGGCAGCTTCGGGTCGGCGTTCATGTACATGATGGTGCCGCGCACGATTCTGTTCCGCGAGGAGCATTCGCCGCGTGTGTTCGTGCCGCGGGTGGATATCGTGTCGGCGCCGGGCATCTCCGCCCCCGGCGTCTATCGCCGCGGCACGGCCCAGGCGCTGGTGACCGGCAAGTGCGTGTTCGGCTTCGACCCGGCGAGGGCGCGCTTTCGCCTGGTGTCGGTGCATCCCGGCGAGACGGCGGCATCGGTGCGGGCGGCGACCGGCTTCGACTACGACGAACCGGCAACCGTCGAGGACACGCCCGACCCCAGCGCGGAACAGCTGGCGTTGCTTCGCGGCGCGGTCTGCGATGAGATGCTCGAAACCTACCCCGAGTTCTGCCGCCGCGTCTGGCAACGCGAAGCACAGGAGAGAGTCGCCTGATGGATGGATCGGTCAAACCGGGCGACGTTTCCCAAACAGCGGGCAAGGGCCTGGCGCGGTCGCCCGGCGCCCTGGCCGGGCTCAAGGTCATCGACCTGACCCGCGTGCTGGGCGGACCCTATTGCACCATGATCCTGTCCGACCACGGCGCCGAGGTGATCAAGATCGAGCCGCCGCAGGGCGACGAGGTGCGCGACTGGGGACCGCCGTTCAGCGAGGGCCCGAACGGCGAGCAGGATGCCAGCTACTTCATCGGCATCAACCGCAACAAGCAGTCGTTGGCGCTCGATCTCGGCCGGCCCGAGGGCAAGGCCGTGCTGCTGCGCCTGCTCGATGGCGCCGACGTGGTCATCGAGAATTTCAAGCCGGGTT
>JANXRT010000365.1 GCA_025356735.1 Acetobacteraceae bacterium
TCGCCGCCCAGGGCGCGCGCGTCGCGGTGTTCGACATCAACCAGGCCGCCGCCGAGACGATGGCGAAGACCATCGGCGGGATCGGCATCGGCTGCGACGTGGCCGAGGCGGCGGCAGCCGAGGCCGCCTTCGCCGCCGCCAAAAGCGCCCATGGCGGGGTGCGGGTGCTGGTCAACTGCGCCGGCATCGGCACCGCCGGGCGGATCGTCGGCCGCGACGGGCCGATGAAACTCGAAAGCTTCGAGCGCGTCATCCGCGTCAACCTGATCGGCACCTTCAACATGCTGCGGCTGGCGGCGGCCGAGATGGGCGAACTCGACGCCGAAGCCGATGGCGAGCGTGGCGTCATCGTCAACACCGCCTCGATCGCAGGCTTCGAGGGCCAGGTCGGCCAGGCGGCCTACGCCGCATCGAAGGCCGGCGTGATCGGCCTGACCATCCAGGCGGCGCGCGAGCTGGCGCGTTCCGGCGTGCGCGTCATGACGATCGCCCCGGGACTGATCCAGACGCCGATGTTCAACGGCCTCGCGCCCGACATCCAGGCCAGCCTGGCGGCCACCGTGCCGTTCCCGCCCCGCCTCGGCATGCCGGACGAGTACGCGGCGCTAGTGATGCATATCGTTGCCAACCGTTTCCTCAACGGCGAGACGATCAGGCTGGACGGGGCCTTGCGGATGGCGCCGCGATAAAGAACCGAACTTTCTTCCCGCAACGCGTAACTGATCCTATGGTATGAAACGAACCATGGGAGCCGCGCGCGGATGGGCTGGACCGACAGGGTCAGTTGGCAGGAAGGCATGTTCCTGCGCGCCCAGCACTTCCAGCAGCAGGACCGCTGGACCGAGCAGTTGGTCCGCGCCCGCACCGCCGCCTTGCGGCCGTACCCGTGGGGCCTGGTCGATTTCACCGTCAACCGTGATCTGCTGAGCACCGGCCGGTTCGCGCTGGCGACCGCGACCGGCGTGTTCGAGGACGGCACCCCCTTCGCCATCCCCGGCGAAACCGACCACCCCGCCCCGCTCGAACTGCCCGAGACCGCCCGCAATATGCTGGTTTACCTCGCAATGGCGGTGCGCCAGCCCGGCGCCATGGAGGTTGCCGAGGACGGCACCGAGGGCAGGCTGACCCGCCAGGGCTTCGAGGCCTACGACACTCACTCCGCCTCCCCGCAGCCGGCCGAGCTGATGATCGGCCGGCCCCGGCTGCGCTACCTGCTCGAAGGCCAGGAACGCGCCGGCTACCTGTGCATCGGCCTGGTTCGGGTGATCGAGGTCGGCGCCGACCGAAGGGTCAGCCTCGACGAGCGCTGGATTCCTCCCGCTTTGCTGTGCTCCGCCGCCGGGCCGCTGTCGGGATTGCTGACCGAGCTCGCCGGCATGTTGAACCAGCGCGGCGAGGCGTTGGCGGCGCGGATGACGGCACCCGGATCGCGCGGTGCCGCCGAAATGCAGGACTTCCTGTTCCTGCAGGCGATCAACCGGTGGCAGAAGCTGCTCGGCCACTGGGCCGATGCCGGGCTGGTCCATCCGGAGGAGCTTTTTTCGACGTTGGTCCAGATGGCCGGCGAGTTTTCCACATTCACCGAGGCGACGCGCCGGCCCGCCGCCTACCCGGCCTACCGCCACGACGACATCGCCCGCTCGCTCGCACCGGTGGTCGCCGACCTGCGCCGCTCCCTGTCGCAGGTGCTGGAGCAGAACGCCGTGCCGATCCCGCTGCAGGAGCGCCGCCACGGCGTGCATGTCGGCGCGATCACCGACCGGACCATCTTGCGCGCCGCCAACTTCGTGCTGACCGTGCAGGCCGACGTGCCGACCGAGACGCTGCGCCGCGTGGTCCCCGCCCAGATAAAGATCGGCGCCGTCGAGCATATCCGCGAGCTGGTCAACGTCGCCCTGCCCGGCATCGCCATCCGCGCCCTTCCGGTGGCGCCGCGCCAGATACCCTTCTACGCCGGCGCCAGCTACTTCGAGCTCGACCGCGCCAGCCCGCATTGGACCCAGATGCAGAATTCCGGCGGCTTCGCGCTGCACGTGTCGGGCGACTTCCCCAACCTCCGGCTTGAACTGTGGGCAATCCGCGGATGAGCGACAACCCGTTTGCCGAGCCCGAGGACAACGACCGCACCATCATCCGCCCCGTGCCCGGCGGGCGCAGGCCGGCACCCGCGCAATCCGCCCCGATGCCGCCGCCGCTGCAATCCAGCTTCTCGCCGGCGCCGG
>JANXRT010000389.1 GCA_025356735.1 Acetobacteraceae bacterium
TGCCGATGACGACCTCGCGCGATCGATCCCGCAGGCCGACGCCGTCAGCCTGCACGGGGTGTGGAGCTGGGTGCCGCCTTTGGTGCGACAGGGCATCGTCCGGCTGTTGGCGCAGAAGGTGGCGCCGGGCGGAATGGTGCACCTCAGCTACAACTCGTTGCCCGCCTGGCAGGGCGCTCTCGGCATGCAGCGCGTGCTGCGCGAGGTCGGCGTGCGTCTGCCGGCGCGCAGCGACCACCAGGCGGCTTCCGGCTTCAAGTTCTTGCAGGAACTCAGCGCCGCCGGCGCGCAGCACCTCAGTCAGCAGCCATTGGCCGGACGGCTGCTGACCCGCATCGAGCAGATGCCGGTGAATTATCTTGCCCATGAATACATGAACGACCATTGGCAGCCGTGCTTTCATGGCGACGTCGTGGACGCCCTGGCCGGCGCCAAGCTCGACTGGGTCGCCTCGGCCCAGCTCACCGAGAATTTTCCCGAGCTGATGCTGAACGACGCGCAACGGGCGCTGTACGAGCGTTTCGACGATCGCCGCATGCGCGAGCTGGTCAAGGACATGTGCCTGGACCGCCCGCTGCGGCACGACGTGTTCGTGCGTGGCGCCAGGCCGCTGAGCTTCCGTGAGCGCGACATGGCGTTGATGCAGCTGACGCTCGGGCTGACGATGCGGCCGGAGGATTTCGAATACGAGGCCCAGATGCCGGTCGGCAAGGCCACCCTGGAGGAGCCGTTCTACCGCCCGGTCGTGGCAGCTCTGGCGGAGCGCCCGCGCCAGGTCGGCGAGCTGCTTGAGCTGCCCGGCGGCGGCAAGCGCGACAACCCGGCCGAGTTGGTCGGAATGCTGGTCGGGTTGGAACGCGCGATCCCGATGCTGCGGCCGGGCTTGCCGCCGACGGCGGAGGCGACGCGGCTCAACCAGGTGATCGCCGAGCGTCTGTCGACCCGTCTGGAAAACCTCGGCCGCATGACCGCGCTGGCCTGCGGCGCCACCGGCGGCGGCGTCACCACCGGCATGATCGAAAGCGTTGCCGCCTGGCGGATGCAGCTTGGCGAGGGCGCAGAACGTTTGGACGAATGGGTGATCGCGCTGGCCGCCGCCCTGCCGCCCGAGGCCCAACAGGCAGTTCGCGCGGCGTTGCAGCGCGCCGTGGCCGAACAACTGCCGATGTTGCGCAAGATCGGCGTGCTAGACTAAGCAAACGTGCTCTCAGCTGCGCCCACGACTGACAAGATCATCTGTCGCGTCCAACCTCACGATATTCTGGCGGTCGCGCAACAAATCTGTTATTTCGAGTACCAATCTATTCGAGGACCCACGACATGCGTTTCGCATCCACTCACTTTGCAATCGTCGGGGGCTTCCTGCTGGGCGGTATCGGGTTGATTTCACCTGTCACGGCACAGCAGGTGCGCTCGGCCGATCAGATCACGCGCGACCTGATGCCGACCGCCTCGATGCTGTCCGGGCCGACGCGAGGGATCCGTCCGGTGTCACCCAATGTGGCCGGCTCGCTGCCATCGGTGACGATTCCCGCCGCCATACCCATGGCCGTCGCTGGAGCGGCCGGTGCACCCGCGGCCACCGCGTCTATTCATGCGGCCACCGTCATGCCGCACGCCGTCGTCGCGCCGGCCAGCAACCTGTTGGTTCAGTTTCAGTCCGGTTCGGCCGAGTTCACTCCGCAGGCGATTCGGGCACTGGATGAACTCGGCAAGGCATTATCCAGTCCTTCGCTTATGTCCTATCGTTTTCGCATCGAGGGTCACACCGACACGGTCGGCTCGCCTGCAACCAACATGAGCCTGTCGGAGCATCGGGCGGCCGCCGTGGCGCAGTACCTGTCCAGCAAGTTCGGCATTGCGGCGGCCCGCATGGAAGCCGTGGGCATGGGCGCCGAGCGTCCGGCGGTGAAGACGGCCGAACAGACGCCCGAGCCGCGCAACCGTCGTGTGCAGGTGATCAATCTCGGCGCCTGACAATCGGCGCTGAATGACGCCCGGTTCGCCTGGCCGGAGGCACCGGGTCGATGATGGATGGATAACGCCGACGACGACACCATTCGTCAGCTTCCGGAACCGCGTTGGCCGGTTGGCGACCCAACTTCCGTCCCAGGCGCTTCAACCACGCAACCCGGTCCAGGCAGGCTTCGCTCCCGCTGGCTGACGTTTGCGATGGGCGGCGTTGTCGTGGCCGTCGGCATGTTCGTCTTGTATTGGTCGCTCCCGTTATACTCGCCTTCTGTGGTCAAGACGGCACCTGCCGACGTCGCGGTTACGGCATCGGAAGCTGCCGAATCGCCTTATGCGCTTGCCAGTGAGTCGGAAATCCTGGGAACCCGTTCGGAGCGCCTCACGGTATTCCGCCTCGCCGCCAATCCGGCGATTCTGGTATTCGATTTCCCGACGATGCATGAGCAGGCGCGAATGCTCAACCGCATCGCGGTGATGATCGAGACCCGCGGGCAGTCGCGCGATCATGCGCTTGGCGACGACGCGCTCGAACAGGTGGTTCGCGCGACCGGCGCCGAACTGGACAGCTTCTATGACGGCCATGACTACCGAGCCGGCGACGTGGTTCGATTTTTTCAGACTGCGGCACGCGACGGCATACGGCTCAACCCCGAGGAAATCCGGCTACACGGCATCCTGGATGCCGCGGGATGGTTCACCTCCGGGAATGCGCCATATGGGGCGCTGATCAGCATCCCGACGATGGGAGTCGGCGCCGATGCCGACGCCCGCGCCGTGGTCCTGCGCCACGAAATCTCACATGGCGAGTTCTTCACCAATCCCCGCTACGTTGAACATACGAGGCGATTTTGGCAGAACGACCTTACCGCCGCCGAAAGAGAGGGGTTCCGCCACTTCCTGACCGGCCAACAGTATGATCCGGACAATGAGGATTTGATGATGAACGAAACCCAGGCCTACCTGATCCATACACCCGACCCACGGTTCTTCAAGCCGGCGATGGCAGGGTTGACGGATGAGCGCGGGCGTCAGTTACAAGCACTTTTCATGGCCGCGATGCCGTCTGGCTGGCTGCGCGATCTGGTAACGCGGCCGCCGTCGCGGGCGCCCGCCGCACGGGACGCGCGATAATGTCCGCAATGGAACATTGGATAGAAGGTTACCGGCGATTTCGCGCCAACGGGTGGCCCGAGCAGCGTCGGTTGTTTGAAGGGCTGGCCGCGACCGGGCAGAGCCCCAAGGCCCTGGTGATCGCCTGCGTCGATAGCCGCCTGGACCCGGCGGTGATCTTCAACGTGCGGCCGGGCGAAATGTTGACGGTGCGCAACGTCGCCAACCTGGTGCCGCCTTACGCTCCGGACGCAGCCTACCACGGCACCAGCGCCGCGCTGGAGTTTGGCATCCGGGTGCTCGGAATTCCTCAGATCATCGTGCTCGGCCATAGCCTGTGCGGCGGCGTGCAGGCATTACTTGACGGCGCCCCGACCAACGCCCGCGATTTCGTCGCACCCTGGATGTCGATCGCGGGGCCTGCCCGCGTTGCGGCCCTCGCCTGCGACGACGCCGAGCGCCAGCGTTGCTGCGAACAGGAAGTGGTCAAGCTGTCGCTTGCCAATCTGATGACGTTCCCGTGGATCGCCGAACCGGTGGCCGCGGGCACGCTGGCTTTGAACGGTGCCTGGTTTGCCATTCACTCCGGCGTGCTGGCGACGCTGCAGCCGGATGGGTCGTTCGTGGCGCAGCATGGGGTAGAACCCTAGCTTCTGTCGGCGGAAATTATGCCTAACGCGGCCCGGTCAGCAGGATCATCG
>JANXRT010000453.1 GCA_025356735.1 Acetobacteraceae bacterium
TTGGCCAGCGCCTCGACGTCGGGCGGCATGTTGGCGAACGGCGCCATGCCGAGCAGGCCGCTGTCGAAGCCGCCCCAGGTGTCCGTGCTCTTCCAGGTTTTATCCAGCGCGGCCTGGATGCGGGCGAGATAGTAGGGCTCCCACACGTCGGTGCTGGCCGTGAGCTGCGTCGTCGCCGCGAACTTCGACATGTCGGTCGATTGGCCAAACGCCTTGACGCCACGGCTGGCGGCGGCCTGCAGCGGCGCCGGGCTGTCGGTGTGCTGGGTGATGATGTCGCAGCCCTGGTCGATCAGCGCCTTGGCGGCATCGCCCTCCTTCGGCGGGTCGTACCAGGAATTGATCAGGATGAACTTCAGCCGCGCCTTCGGATTGACCGACTGCATGCCGAGCATGAAGGCGTTGAGCCCCTGCACCACCTCGGGCACCGGCACCGAGCCGACATAGCCCGCCAGCCCCGCCTTGCTGAGCTTGCCGGCGATCACGCCCTGGACATAGCGCGCCTGGTAGAACCGGATGTTGTAGGTAGAAACGTTGGCCGTGCGCTTGTAGCCGGTGGCGTGCTCGTAGAACACCGCCGGATGGCGCTTGGCCGAGTTGATCACGTAGTTCATGTAGCCGAACGAGGTCGCGAAGATCAGCTTGTGGTCGCCGTTGGCGAGATCGTTCAGCACCTTCTCGGAGTCCGGCCCCTCGGCCACGTTCTCGACGAACGTGGTCTTGATCTTGTCGCCGAAATGCTCGACGGCCGACTTGCGGGCGATGTCATGCTGGTAGGTCCAGCCGAAATCGCCGACCGGACCGAGATAGACGAAACCGACCTTGAGCGGCCCGGCCGCCGACGATGGCCTGACAAGTCCGGGCAAAACAGAAAGCGCCGCGCCCGCCCCTACAAGCCCTGCAAATTTCCGGCGGTGCATCGCGGCCTCCATCAAAGAATAAGCGGATCGCCAGCGTTGCGGCGGCATTCGCCGCGAACCCCGGATCGGGGTTGATCCCCCAGCAGGCTTCCGCAACTAGTCTTTGCAACCATCATGCCAATGTCACATTTTGCGGCAAGTCAGCGGATGGTTCACGTCGGCGTGATATTTTGCCTAGTTTGCGATCAGATGCCTATTTCGGTTGCTGCCAAAATCCCTCGTGAACCGCCTGCGCCTCCTGCTCCAGCATCGGTCCCCGCACGGCCACGATGCGCTGGCCGGCGCCGAGCACCGTCCGGCAGGGCAGGTCCATCGTCAGATTATCCGGGTGGGGGCCGATCAGCGCGCCAAGATCGCGCTCGGACAGGCCATAGACAAGGCTGCCGACGCCGGCCCAGTAGGCCGCGCCGGCGCACATCGCGCACGGCTCGGCGCTGACATACATCGTGCAGCCGGCCATGAACTCGGCGGAATAGGCAAGGCTGGCACGGGTCATCAGCAGCCGCTCGGCATGGCCTGTGCGGTCACCGGCCTCGCCATGCGCGTTGCCCGCCTGCATCAGCACGGCGCCATCCGGCCCAACCAGTATGGCGCCGAACGGATGATTGCCGGCGGCCCGCGCCTGGCGCGCGACCTCGATCGCCAAACGGACATAATCCTCATCGTCCGTCATCCTGAATGCTCCTATCGGATGCGCCCCGGGGCGCTACCCCGGCGGGGTTCGGGGCAGAGCCCCGACCGTCCATCATTACGACTCGAACATAGCAGCGATCTCGTCAGCATCGCGGGTCACGCTCAGCGCCAAAGCCAGCAGCAGCCGTGCCTTTTGCGGGTTGAGGTTGTCGCCGGATAGGAACCCCATCTCGCGCGACCGGGTGCCGCGATAGACGCGCCCGCTGCCGGCGCGGGTAGATTGCACGACCACGACGCCCTGCTTGACCGCGTCCCCCAGCGCCTCGGCCTCGGCCGGGGTGGTGAAGTTGGGGGCGAACCCGGCCGAGACGATGCCCTGCGCGCCGGCGGCGACGAAGGCGCGGACAGCGGTGCCGTCGGCGCCGGCATAGGCGTAGGCGATGTCCACCCGCGGCAGAGCATCGATGGCGCGCAGGTCGAACGCGGTATGCGGCGCGTGCACGCGTGTCGGCGCGCGGTAGAACGAGATGCGGTCGGCGTCGGCATGGCCGAGCACACCGAAATCGTGCGAGCGGAAGGTCTGCATCCGCAGGGTGCTGGTCTTGGTGACGTCGCGGGCGGCCTGGATCTCGTCGTTCAGCACCACCAGCACGCCGAGTTCGCGCGCCCGAGGGTCGGCGGCGACGCGGATGGCGTTGACCAGGTTCATGCCGGCATCGGTGGATAGCGCGCTCAGCGGCCGCTGCGAACCGACGACGACGACCCCAACATCGACCTTGAGCGTCAGATTGAGGAACCAGGCGGTCTCCTCGAGCGACGCCGTGCCATGGCCGATGACGATGCCGGCGAGGTCCGGATGCTCCGCCACCAGCCGGTCGCAGATGGCGCCGATCTCCTTCCAGTCGTCGAAGTAGATGCCGGGGCTGGTGGTGTTGCGGAACCGCACGGGCACGATCTCGGCGACCAGTGACGCCTCGGGCACGCGGGCGAGGATTTCGTCGGCGTGGAGGCGGATGCCGGCGGCGCCGTAATCCATCGTGTCGAGCGGCCCGGCGCCGATCGAGGAGATGGTTCCGCCGGTGCCGATGAACGCAATTTTGGGTTTCAAGCGGGCGGTTTCAAGCGGATGTCTCCATGATCGAACGTGGTTTTCAGCAATATCTATGCCGGAAGTTCCGCCACCGCGTCGGCCACCGCCTTGGCATGGCCGGTGACGCTGACCTTGCGCCAGATCCTGGCGATGCGTCCGTCGCGATCGACCAGGAAGGTGCTGCGCTCCATGCCCATGTATTTCTTGCCGTACATCGATTTCTCGACCCAGGTGCCATAGGCGCCCGATGCCTCACCGCCCTCGTCGGAGGCGAGCGGGAACGTCAGGCCATACTTCTCGGCGAACTTCTCGATCGGCTTCATCTTGTCGCGCGACACGCCGATCACCTCGACGCCGAGCCTGCCGAGTTGCGGCAGCGCCTCCTGGAAGGCGCAGGCCTGGGTGGTGCAGCCTGGCGTGTCGGCCTTCGGGTAGAAATACAGCACGAACGGCCGGCCGTGCAGCGCCGCGCGGCTGACGGTTCGGCCGGAATTCGCCGGCATCTCGAAATCCGGCGCGGCATCGCCCTCGTTTACGCTCATGTTGGCACGCTCATGCTGGCGTCACTCCGATCACGCGTTGAAATATCCTGCCCACGTCTTGCGCCAGAAAATCCAGGGTGGCCAGCAGGCCGGCCGTGTTGTCCAGCTTGCCCGTAGCACCCGCCTCGCCCACCGCGCGCAGCAGCGGCCGGGCACTCGCTTCCGGCAGGTCGTTGACCGGGGACCGGCCCTGGGTGATCCGCAGCATGCCCTGCACGGTGCGCCAGATCCGATCGGCGCGGATCAGCAGCGCCGCGTCGGCGCCGGCCAGGATCCCCGCGCCCGCCAGGTTGTTCAGGGCAACGCGGGTGGTCGGATCGAACAGCCGGCGCCCGGCATGGGCCAGCTGCAGCGCCTGGGCGACGAACTCCACGTCGATCTGGCCGCCGGGCCGCAGCTTGACGTCCCACCGGCTGGAGGGCGGCAAGTCGCGCGTCAGCCGGGCGCGCATCGCCGCCACGTCGTCGAGCACGCTTCGCGCCGGCATCGGACGGCTCAGCGCCTCGGCGATGGCGGCCTCGACCCGGCGGGCAAGGGCCGGCGGCCCGGCGACCACCCGCGCGCGGGTCAGCGCCATGCGCTCCCACGTCCAGGCGGACTGGGCGTGATAGAGGCGGAACGAAGCCAGCGACACCGCCACTGGCCCCTGGTTGCCCGATGGCCGCAGCCGCATGTCCGCGGCATAGAGCGGCCCGTCGATGCCCCGCGCGGTGACGGCGGCGATGTAGGCCTGCGCCAGGCGGACGAAATACTGCGACGCCGCCAGCGGGCGGGGCCCGGCGCTTTCGGCGACCTTCTCCGGATGGTCGTAGATCAGCATCAGGTCGAGGTCGGAGCCGGCCATCATCTCCCGCCCGCCCGCCTTGCCCAGGGCGACGACAGCCATCGCGCCGCCACGGACCTCGCCGAAGCGCGTGGCGAATTGTTCGGTCACCGGCGCCAGCAGGGCGGCCAGCGCGGCGGCGGCCAGCCTTGTCCGCGCGATGCCGGCCGCATCGGCGTCGAGCCTGCCCTCCATGGTCGCGACGCCGAGGCTGAATTCCTCTTCCCGCACCAGCCGGCGGGTGGCCTCGATCGCCTGGCCAAGGTCGCCGGCATCGTGCAGGCGCCGGGCGAGCAGCCGTTCCGGGTTGGCATCCTCGGCCGGCGACAGCAGCCCGTCGAGCGCCGCGGGATGGCGGGTCAGGTAGTCGGCCAGCCATGGCGCCGCGCCCAGCACCGCGGCGATCCGGTCGAGCAGCCCACGATTGCGCTGAAACAGCGACAGCAGCTGGATGCCGGCAGGCCAGCCGGCGATCATCGCCTCGAATCGGTTGAAGGCGATATCGGGCTGCGGCTGGCGGGCCAGGGAGGCGAGCAACGCCGGCAGCAGCTGGGAGATCAGGTTGCGCGCGCGCTCCGATCGCAAGGCGCGCACCCGCCCGGCCTGCCAGCCGCGCACCACGGCGACGATGCTTTCGACGTTGGCGAAGCCGAGCGCCGCCAGGGCCGCCTCGGTCGCCCTGGGCACCGCATCGTTGCCGCTGAAGTCGAGGGTGTTTTCGAGGTCGCCCGCCACGGCCGGGACCTCGGAAAACGCCTCGTCGTAGCGCCGGCTCACCTGCGTGAGGTGGCGCAGCAGCGTTTCGGCGAACTCCTGCGCCGACGCATTGCCCATGAATGTCGAGAATCCGGCGATGTCGTCGGGTCTTTCCGGCAGCGTGTGCGTCTGGCGGTCGGCGACCATCTGCAGCCGGTGCTCGACGCGGCGCAGGTAGCCATAGGCGTCGGCCAACTCGGTGGCGGCGTCACCGGAAACATGCCCGGCCCGCACCAGCTGAGCCAGCGCACCCAGGGTCGAAGGATCGCGCAAGGCCGGATTGCGGCCGCCCCACACAAGCTGAAGCGTCTGCACCAGGAACTCGATCTCGCGGATGCCGCCCTCGCCGAGCTTGACGTTGTGGCCGGCGATCCGCGCCACCGGATCGGAAGTGCCGCCGAGCGCGCCGCCGCGATGCCTGTCGATGCGCTGCTTCATGGCATGAATGTCCGCGACTGCCGCGAAATCCAATCCCCGGCGCCAGATGAAGGGCCGGATGGCGTCGAGGAACGACCGGCCCAGCGCCAGGTCGCCGGCCACCGGGCGCGCCTTGATCATCGCCGCGCGTTCCCAGTTCTGGCCCATGCCCTCGTAGTAGGTCAGCGCCGCCGGCAGCGACATTGCCGGCGGCGTCGCGGCCGGATCGGGACGCAGCCGTAGATCCGTGCGGAACACGTAGCCGTCGGCATCGCGGGTTTCCATCAGCCCGACGAGGCCGCGGGCCAGGCGCGCCCAGAACCCGGCCATCGCGTCATCCGCCGTCGCCGGGGTATAGATCGGCGCCGACGGGTCATACAGCAGCACGAGGTCGACATCGCTCGAGTAGTTCAGTTCGCCGGCGCCAAGCTTGCCCATGCCGATCACCGTGAAGCCGCAGCCGCGCACCGGGTCTTCGCCGTCCGGCAGGGCGATCTCGCCGCGCTCACGGGCCATGGTCAGCAGGTGGGCGACCGCCAGGCCAAGCGTCGCTTCGGCCAGCTCGGTAAGGGCCTGCGTGACCGTCTCCAGCTTCCAGATGCCGCCGATGTCGGCGATCGCCGTGACCAGGGCCACGCGGCGCTTGGCACGACGCAGCGCGGCGGCGATCCTCCCCCGCGTGTCGCCGGCCTGCATCGCTGCAAGGTCGGCCATCGCGCGCGTTCGCACGAAATCCGGGCCGGAGGCCGCGAGCGCGCGAAGGTCGGCCGCCTCGTGCACCGCGAGATCGGCAAGATAGGGGCTGTTGCCGCCGATCGCCGCCAGCATGGCGCCGAATGCCGGCTGCGCGGCGCTTCGACGCTCGTCGCGCCCAAGCTCGGAAAAGCGCTCGGCCAGGCTTTTCGCCGCGCCCGCCCGCCAGGCCGGCGGCCAGTGGCTGGGCAGGTTGAAGCCGCCTGGCGGCTTGTCCTGGCGCGGTCCTTGGCGCGGTCTCTGGCGCGGTGCGCTGCGGCCGGGGGAAGTCTTCATACCGGCACAAGCTGGCCGTGAGCCGCATCGCCGGTCAAGCCATGCGTGCAGGGATTCGGCTTGTGCATCGTGCCGGCACGCTGGTGCTGCTGGCGATGGTCGTGGTGCTCGCCGCCGGGTTGGGCTTCGCCTGGCAGGTCGGACGGAAGCCGCTCGACCTGCCGTTCCTGGCGACCAGGCTGGCCGCCGCCGCCAATGCCGAGGCCGCGAGATCCGGCACGCAGGTCCGGGTCAGCATCGAGCACGCCGCGCTGAGCTGGGAAGGGTTCTCCGGCGGCGTCGATCGGCCGGTCGATATCCGCCTGACCGGGATCACCCTGGCCGACGCCGCGCACGGCCAGAGCGTGACCGTGCCGCGCGCCGAGGTGTCGCTTGGGCTCGGCGCCCTGCTGCTCGGCCGCATCGAGCCGCGGGCGGTGGAGATCGACGGCGCCAAACTGGTGATCCAGCGCACCGAGGCGGGAAGGATCAGCCTGCATCTCGGCGACGACGCGCCGTCCGCCGGATCGGGCGTCGATGCCATCCTGCCGGTGATCGCCGAACTCAGCCGGCCGGAGCCGCGCGTCGACGATACTTCCGCCTTCCGCCAGCTTCGCCGGGTGCTGGTCCGCGATGTCACGGTCACGATCGTCGATCGTGGGCTGAACACCGAATGGCAGGCGATGTCGGCAAGGATCGATCTGCGCCGAGGCGTGAACGGAGGCGCCGAGGGCTCGGCCGAGTTCGCGTTGCGACTGGGCTCCGACGCGCCACGATTGGGCGCCGATGCGCCACGATTGGGCGCCGACGCGCCGCGATTGGGCGCCGACGCGCCACGATTGGGCGCCGACGCGCCACGATTGGGCGCCGACGCGCCACGGCTGCGTCTCACCGGCGTGCTCGATCCGGTCGTCGCCAACACGCCGCCGCGGCTGCGGCTGCATGCCGAGCTGGCGGGATTGCGGCCGGCCGCGCTGGCTCGCATGGCGGCGGCGCTACGGCCGTTGGCGGCGATCGACACGATGCTCGGCGGCGAGGGCGACGCCGAATTCGCCGCCGACATGAAGCTGGTCCACGCGCGGCTGGAAGCTCGCGCCGGGCCGGGCAGCGCCACCATCGGAGGCTCCACGCTGAAGCTCGACGGCGCCCGGCTGACCGCCGAGGGCGACGACACGGCCGCCACGCTGACCAGCCTCGTCGTTCGGCTTGTCGGGCACGATGGCGGCCCGGTTTCCACCCTGAGCGCCACCGGCGCGCTTGCCCGCGCCGACGCGCGCCTGCGGGCGACCGCGGCACTGGCGATCGATCATGTCGATTTCGCTGACCTGTCCTCCCTGTGGCCGGCAACCCTCGCCCCGCCGGCGCGCGACTGGGTCACCGGCAACATCACCGCGGGGGTCGCGCGCGATGCCCATGCGGCGATCACGATCGAAGCCAACGAGGACGGCTCCGACCTCACTTTGTCGCAGGCGACCGGCAGCCTGCTCGGCGAGGGCCTGACGGTGCACTGGCTGCCGCCGGTGCCGCCGATCGAGAACGGCACGGCACGGCTCGACATCACCGATCCCGACACGCTGGACATCGCGATCTCCGGCGGCCGGCAGGCACTGTCCAATGGCCGGCCGGAAGGCGGCCTGCGGGTCCAGTCTGGCACCATGCGCATCTCCGGCATCATGCAGAAGGATCAGGTCGGAAAGATCGACGCCAGGATCGCCGGGCCGATCGCCGACGCGATCGCCCTGCTGCGCGAGAAGCGGCTGCATCTGTTCGACCGGTTCCCGGTGGAGCTGAAGAACCCCGCCGGCCAGCTCGCCGGAACACTCAGCCTGAGCATCCCGCTGGAGGACAAGGTCCAGTTCGAGCAGATCCCGATCCGGGCCGCGCTGCACCTGCAGGACGCGCACCTCGCCGGCATCGCCGCCGGCCACGACCTCGATCATGGCGACCTCAACCTGGTCGTGACCGCCGACGGGCTGAAGCTGTCCGGCCGGGCCGAGATCGCCGCGATTCCGGCATCGCTCGACGCCAACGTCGATTTTCGTGCCGGACCGGCTGCACAGGTGCAGCAGCGCATCACCGTGTCCGGCCAGCCCACCGTCGACCAGCTGGTGGCGATCGGGCTTGACACCGGCGATGCGCTCGCCGGCATGCTCGGCCTGCGCGCCGTGCTCACCGAGCGGCGCGACGGCACCGGCGACATCGCGATCGACGCCGATCTGATCGGCGCGCAACTGAGCGTGGCGCCGATCGAATGGCGCAAGCCGACCGGCACCCCGGCGAGCGCCTCGGCGCGCATCCGGATGCGCCGGGACAGGGTGGTCGGGATCGACAACATAGCGGCGGACGGTGCCGGCCTGGTGCTGCGCGCCCACGCGGCGTTCCAGGGCGGCGCGCTCGACCGGGTGGCGGTTGACCGGCTCGATCTCGGGCGAACCCGCGTCCAGGGTTCGGTGCGGTTCCCGGCCGTCGCGCACGGGCCGATCGAGGCGGAGCTGAGCGGCGCGGTGCTCGACCTCGCCCCGGTGCTGACGCGCAAATCCGGCCCGCCTTCGGCGCCGGGGCGCGCGACCGCCGGGCCGGCCTGGAACGTCGATGCGCGGTTCGACCGGGTGCACATGGCCGGCGCCAACGCGCTGGTGGAAGTCGCAGCACATGCCCGCTCCGACGGCACGGTGATCCGTGAGCTCGACCTGCGGGCATCGACCGCGCCGGGCGCGCCGATCCGGGCGTCGATCGCCGCCGACGGCACGCGGCGGCGGCTGACCGCCAGCGCGGCCAACGCCGGCGACCTGCTGCGCGCGCTCGACGTGATCGCCACCATACAGGGCGGCAGCCTGACGCTGAACGGTCATTTCGACGACGCCCTTCCGGACCACCCGGTTGCCGGCACGGCGACGATCGAAGACTTCCGCATCCGCAACGCGCCGGCCTTCGGCCAGCTGCTGCAGGCGATGACGCTGTACGGGCTGTTCGACGTGATGCAGGGCGACGGCCTCGGCTTCACCCGGCTGGTCGCCCCCTTCCGCCTCGCCGGCGACACGCTCGACCTCAACGACGCGCGCGCCTTCAGCGCCTCGCTCGGCCTTACCGCCAAGGGGCGGATCGATCTCGCCCGCGAACGGATCGACGTCCAGGGCACCATCGTGCCAGCTTATTTCTTCAATTCGCTGCTCGGCAACCTGCCTGTCGTCGGCAGGCTGTTCAGCCCGGAGCCGGGTGGCGGGCTGTTCGCCGCGAGCTATGACGTGCGCGGCGCGCTGGCCGATCCGACGGTCCGGGTCAACCCGCTCGCGGCGCTGACGCCGGGCTTTCTGCGCGGCCTGTTCGGTGGCCTGTAAGCCGCCGGCTTGACCGGCAACGCCGGCGCAGGCTTGGTTGCCGCGCAATGCAACGGAGAAAACGATGACCGACACCAGACCGGCGGCGATCGTGTTCGACACGTTCGGATCGGTGGTCGACTGGCGCGGCAGCCTGATCGCCGAGCTTTCCGAATTCGGCCGCGAGCGCGGCACCGGCGGCGACTGGACCGGGTTGGTCGATGCCTGGCGCGCCGCCTACCACCCGTCGATGGACCGGGTGCGCCGCGGCGAGCTGCCTTGGACCCGGCTCGATGACCTGCACCGCGCCTCGCTCGACCGGCTGCTGCCGCAGTTCGGCATTTCCGGACTGGCCGAAGCGGACCTGGTTCACATCAATCTGGGTTGGCATCGGCTTAAGCCGTGGCCGGACGCGGAGCCAGGGCTGACGCGGCTGAAATCCAGGTTCGTCATCGGTCCGCTGTCCAACGGCAACCTGTCGTTATTGGTCAACCTTGCGAAGTTCGGCGGCCTGCCGTGGGACACGGTGTTCGGCTCGGACCTGTTCGGCCACTACAAGCCCGACCCCGAGACCTACCTTGGCGTGGCCAGGTTGCTCGACCTGCCGCCCGGGCGTGTGATGATGGCGGCGGCGCACAACAACGACCTGCTGGCGGCACAGAAATGCGGGCTGATGACGGCGTTCTTCGCCCGGCCGACGGAATATGGGCCGCACCAGAAGCGCGATTATGCCGCGGATGGGGCCTGGGACTTCGTCGCCAAGGACATTGAGGATCTGGCCGCACAGCTGGGCTGCTGATTGCTTAGGTTAGGCGCTCCCGGGCGCTACCCCGATGCTTGAGGGTGGGGCGGGGTTTGGGGCGGCGCCCCATCCTTGCTCAACCTACTTTAGTAATCGCCCACTTGACCTGCTGCGGCCCGTCGGCAAATCCCGTCAGCACCACCTGCTCGGTGCGGCGAGGCTCGGTGCCGCCAAGGTAAATACTTTCCTCCAGCGAAATCCGCGCGCCCTCGGCCTTGAGGCGCCAGCCGCCGCCCGAGGGCAGCCGCAGCAGCACGGTTTCGCCATCCTGCTGCATCCGCGCCCGGACGCTGGGATGGAGGTGGAAGCGCAGCACGAAGGGCTGCGGGGTCGGCGCCTCGATCAGGTCCTCGCCGCGCAAATCCTCACCGCTCTCGGCCAGATAGAGGCGGCGGCGGTGAATGGCGCCGAACAGCTTGAGCCAGCCGTCGTGGCTCGCCTCCAGCCAGTGCGCGCCGTTGGCTTCCTGGCGCTGGGCCTGGACCTGTTCGGGCCGGCGGCCGAGCCCTTCGCGCCTGAGCTCCGATGAGTTGACCTCGGCGATGGTCAGGGTGGAGTGCGCGGCGGTGGCCCGGCTGGCATCGCGCCATTCCGGCGTGCCGACGGGAAAGCCGCCACAGTTGACGATCAGCCGGTCGCGCCCGACCGACATCTCCAACGCCAGCGTGCCGGCATGGGCGAGCCGGTCGAGCCCCGGGGGCGGCGGGGCACCGCAATCGACCAGCAGCACCGTGCGGCCGGCCTGAAGGCGCTGGAAGCCGCTTTCGTTGAGGATACCCGCGCCGCGGCCGGCGCGCCCGGCCTGGGTCAGCACGAGATCGATGACGGGCGGAAAATCCTCCCGCGAGCCGTTGAACAGGGCCAGGCCACCATCGCCGTGGCGCAGCAGCCGCAACGACGCCGCCATGCGCTCGATCGCCGGGGCGAGCGAGGCCGGCGGGCCGACCTGGGCCGCCTGCAGCAGGCCGCGCATCTCGATCAGGTCCTGCAGCGCCTGGAGCTGGGCGGCCGGGCTGCGCTCGGCCTGGACACCGTCGGGGAGCAGCTGACGTGCGATCTCGGGCGGCAGGAAGCGCATCGCGCGGGTCAGGAAGGCCGGGTTGTCGGGCAATGCCGCCGCGGCGGCGACCAGGCCCTTGAGCGCGGTCAGGGCGCGGGCATCCTGCGCCTCCGCCGGCAGCATGGCGGACAGGGCACGCGCGTCGACGACCAGCCGGGCCATCAGCTTCTGGCGGAACGCATCGTCGGCGGAGGCTGCGAAGAAGTCGTGGTGACCGAGCCAGGCGGTGATGCGCGCGCCGATCACGTCTGCCCGGCGCGCCACCGGATCGGCGTTAACCGATCCGGCCACGATCCACTCGCCGACCAGGGCGCGGGCGCGCAGCCGGGCGTTGTCGGTGCCGAGTGCCCGCAGGTCGCGCAGCCAGGTGAAGCCGTGCACGATTGCGCGCAACGATGGAGGCGCGCCGGCGTGGTTCCAGGCGCCGGGGCGCAGCACGAGGATCGCGCCGCCATGTTCGAGCTCGCCGCGCAGCAGCCGCGCGCCGCGCGCCGGATCGCCCGGCCAGGGGTCGCGCAGCGGCCGCGCCGGGGCATCGGGCACGCGGGTCATGCCAAGGGTGGTTCCGAGGTTGGGCAGCCGTGCCAGGGTGCGCCGGGCGCCGTGCAGCCAGGTTCGCGCCGGCGGCTCCGTCAATGTTGCGCTGCCGGCCGCAGTGCCGCGATGGCTGCGGCGTAGTCGTCCGCGGCGAACACCGCGGTTCCCGAGACCAGCGCGTCGGCGCCGGCGCGGATGACGCCGGGTGCCGTTTCCGGCGTGATGCCGCCATCGACGTTGAGGATGATCGGCCGGCCGCTATCGTCGATCAGCCGCCGCAATGTTTCGATCTTTGCCAGCTGCGAGGACAGGAAGGCTTGGCCGCCGAAGCCCGGATTGACGGTCATGACGAGAAGGATATCCACCATGTCAAGCGCCCAGACGACGCTTTCGACGGGGGTCGCGGGATTGAGCGCGAGGCCGGATTTCTTACCCAGCGAGCGGATCAGCTGCAGCGTGCGGTGCGGGTTGGGGCCGGCCTCGGGGTGGAAGGTGATGTGGTCGGCGCCGGCCTCGGCGAAGGCGTGCACGTAGGGATCGACCGGGGCGATCATCAGGTGGACGTCGAACGGCATACTGGTGCGGCGGCGAAGTGCCCGCAGCACGTTGGGGCCGAAGCTCAGGTTGGGAACGAAATGCCCGTCCATGATGTCGAGGTGCAGCCAGTCGGCGCCGGCGGCCTCGATCTCGCGCGTCTGCTCGCCGAGGCGCGCGAAGTCGGCGGCGAGCAGGCTGGGCGCGATAATCACTTGGCGGGCGTCGACAGGGTGCATCGCTGCTTTCTATAGGCGTTCTGCGGCGATTGAAATGCGAAGCGCAGCGTGCGGGTTCACGCCTTGACCAACCGTGCACGAAGAAGCCGTCCATGCCGCCGCGTTCGGGCCACAAGCCGGGATGGGTGCGCAGGTGGCCCTGCTTGGTGCGCGCCTGCGGGAGCAGGGCGAGTTCCTCGGGCGTGAACGGATCGGGCGCCAGGCCGGGGACGTCGGCGACGCGGTTGGCGCCCTCCTCGCCCTGCAGCGAGCACACCGCGTAGATCAGCCGACCGCCAGGCCGCAGCATCGCGGCGGCGCTGGCCAGCAGGCGATCCTGGCCGGCGGCGAGGGACGCCATGTCGCGCGGGCGCTTCAGATGGGGCACGTCCGGATGGCGGCGGATGGTACCGGTGGCGCTGCACGGCGCGTCGAGAAGGATGGCGTCGAATAGGGCTTCCGGCCGCCAGGTGGTCGCATCGCGCTGGACGATCTCGACGTTCAGCCGCAGCCGTTCCAGGTTTTCGCGCAATCGGGCGATGCGGCGCGGCTCCCACTCCACAGCCGTGATCTCGGCGCCGGTGGCGGCGAGTTGTGCCGTTTTGCCACCGGGCGCGGCGCAGAGGTCGGCGACACGCTCACCGGGGCGCGCCGCCAGCAGCATGGCCGGCAGCGAGGCGGCGACGTCCTGGACCCAGAACGCGCCCTCGGCGTAGCCCGCTAGGTCGGCGACGCGCGTGCCGGCGGGATAGCGGACGGAGCCGGTCGGCAGCGCCTCCCCGCCGTCGGGCGCGGTCGCGCCGGGGCGCAGGCTGATGTCGAGCGGCGCCTCGGTCTGGTGCGCGGTCGCGATGGCGCGGGCGTTGGCGCCCCACGAGGCCCACAGCCAGGAAGGCGTGTCGAGCCGCGGGCCGTCGAGCTCGGCCAGCACGCCCGAGCCCTGTGCCGCAACCCGGCGCAGCACGGCGTTGACGAGGCCGGCGAACGGCGCCAGGCCGCGCGCCCGGGCGAGTGCCACCGAGGTCGCGACCGCGGCGTGGTCCGGCGTCGCGAGCAGCAGGCAGCCGGCCGCGCCGATGCGCAGGACATGGCGCACCGAAGCCGGCGGCGCCTTGTTCAGGAACGGCTCCAGCACCGCATCCAGTGTGCCGGCACGGCGCAGCACGGTGGCCGCCAGGCGATGGCCGGCGGCGCGGTCGCGCGGCTCCATCGGCGGCAGCGCGTCGAGCGCTTCCTCCAGGGTGCGGCGGCGATCGAGCACGCCGGTGAGCAGCGCGAAGGCCGCCTCGCGTGTGGCGTCTTGGACGATGTCGGGCATATTTTCCGTTGCGAAAGAAAGCATGGGGCTCTGCCCGGATCCCGCCAGGATAGCGCCCTGAAGCGCAATAGTTAAGGCAACTGTCATGCAACGATCATTTGCTGGAACGACGCGCAGAAATTAACACGCGGTCCAGGCCGGCTGCGCGAACCGCGTAAAGGCCGGTTCCTAGGAAAACAAGATGTCGTCGGCCAATCGCACCCTAGTCCTGGCGCTGCTTGGAATGGGTGGCACGATCGCCGCCTGCCAAGCCGCGCAGGCGTTCTCCTTCAATGAAGGCGACCTCGTGGTCAGCAGCAGCCTGTATCCGTACGGCGCGGGCGCGGCGGTTCCGACGATCGTTCCGGGCGTCACGAACCTGCCCGGCGGCGGCAAGGCGATCGCCGACGGCACCTACCCCAACGTGTTCAACAACGACACGGTCGATGCCAGCTTCGGCGTCACCACCCCGCTGTTCCTCAACCAGCTGAAGCTGTCGAACGCCAACCATACGGCCACTGCCGATGGCGCCGCCTACAACGTGACCGCCGCGACCGGCGTCGTCACCAGCTTCCCGTCGAAGTCCGAGGGCGCGCTGAACCTGTCGTCGGACGGGCACAACCTGACGCTGATCGACTACGCCTCGACCGTGAACCAGCTCGACGTCTCCAACAGCAACACGCCCGCCGTGACCGAGCCCGGCAACCCGGTGACGACCACGCCGACGGCGCGTGCCATCGTCGACATCAATGCCAACGGCACCGCCACGGTGATCAAGACCAACGCCTATGCTGGCAACAACGGCCGCGCCGCGGTCAAGATCGGCAGCGAGTATTTCCTCACCGGCAACGCCGGCAACGGCGACGGCTCGCCGGCGACCACAGCGGTCGGCGGCGTCCAGACGATCAACCCGGCGACCGCGACCACGACCGCCGGCGCGTTCAACACGACCAAGGTCGGCGGCTTCGATATTTCGACGTTGAAAAATCCCAATGCGGGTCAGACCGGCAACTACAAGGCCGACAAGACAGCCAAGGACGACAACTACCGCGGCCTGACGGTGTTCAACAACACGCTGTATGTCAGCAAGGGCTCGGGCGGCAACGGCATTGACACCGTCTACCAAGTTGGCGCCACCGGCCTCGCCGGCGCGATCACGCCGGCCAACGCCGGGTCGCAGGCGATCACCATCCTGCCCGGCCTGCCGAACACGCTTGCCTCCGGCAAGCAAGGCTCGCCGGCACCGACGCACTTCCCGTTCGGCCTGTGGTTCGCCAACGCAACCACGATGTATGTCGCCGACGAGGGCGACGGCACCGCCACCAACGCCGGCACCGACGTCCATGCCGGGCTCGAGAAGTGGATCTTCTCCGCCGGATCGTGGAAGGAGGCCTACACGCTGCAGAACGGCCTTGGCCTCGGCGTCGCCTACAGCGTCGCAACCCCGGCCGGCCAGACCGACTATCCGAGCGTCAAGACCGACGGGCTGCGCAACCTGACCGGCAAGGTCAACGCCGACGGCACCGTCAGCCTGTTTGCCACGACCTCGACGATCAGCGGCAGCGGTGACCAGGGCGCCGACCCGAACCGGCTGGTCGAGATCGACGACCTGCTCAGCGCCACCAGCCTGCCGGGCGGCGAAAGTTTCTCCGTCTTGAAATCGGCGGCCTATGGCGAAGTCTTGCGCGGCGTGTCGTTCGCGCCGGTGCCCGAGCCTGCCTCGCTGACGCTGCTCGGCCTTGCCGCGGCGGCGATTGGGCTGGTTCGCCGCAAGCGGGGCTGACGCCTTCGACACAAAAAAGGCCCAGGGAGCGATCCCCTGGGCCTTTTTCTTTTGTCCGTTCCGGTCAGCGCCTAAAGCTGCCGTCAGCGATGGCGGCAAAGTCGTACGGGCTGATGTTCATGTCCCGCAACTCGCGATAGTCGCAGCGCTGAAGCTCGTTCAGCACCCGAGCCCGCTCGCGGCGATGGGCGAGGTAGGCCGCGATACGCGTGCCCAATGCGCCGACGCCGAGACGAAGCCCGGTGGAATTCTGTAAGCCGCTGATAACAGTGGCCATGATGGCAACTCCTGTGGATCGGCAGCAAGCCACGCCCCATTGTGCGACGCAGCAATTGCTGCACCGCACCATTTGGGTGGTTAGAAGACCAAGTCAAGCTTTTGCTGCGCGCGAAGCGCAGTAAGAGGATAAGGCCAGGGCTCTGCCCTGGACCCGCAAAGGGGCAGTCGCCCCTTTGAACCCCTCTACTTAGGGGGACATTATACTTGCCAAACCCATGTGCTAAATGTATGAAGA
>JANXRT010000454.1 GCA_025356735.1 Acetobacteraceae bacterium
TCCTCCGGCCGGCCATAGCTCGAATCCGGCGCGTAGAGCAGCACGCCGTCATAGCCCCAGTTCCGCAGGCCGGAGAAGTCGGCGATCGGCATGATCTCGATCGCCGTGACGCCAAGTTCCGCGAGATGGGCAAGCCGGTCGATGGCGGCGCGAAAATCGCCGGCCTGGGTGAAGGCGCCGACATGGAGTTCGTAGATGACCGCGTCGGACCACGGCCGGCCACGCCATTGCGTGTCGTGCCAGACATGGGCTGACGGATCGATCACTTCGCTCGGGCCGGCGACGTCCTCGGGCTGGAATCGCGATGCCGGGTCCGGAACCTTCATTCCGTCGGGCAGCAGGTAACGGTAGCGGGTGCCAGCCTTCGCATCGTTCGAGACCAGCTCGAACCAGCCATCCGGCTGCGCAGCCATCTTCAGTCTTGAAGCGCCGTCCAGTTCGATTTCGATGCTTTCGGAGGACGGCGCCCAAAGACGGAAGCGGACACCGCCATCCGGCTGGATTTCGGCACCGTGCGGCATGGCGTGGCTGCGACGGCAGGAGCCGCCTTCGCTTTCGGATGGAGTCATCACGTCGAACACACCTTGCAACGGAATGGCGATCCAGGCAGGCCGGTTGCCGGCCTCATAGACGACTTCGTACAGCGCTTTCTCCAGCAGGAAAAATCGCAACTGGTTGTCGAAGGTACGGCGATACGGCGCCTGTCGGAGCGAGCCCAGATAGGCGTCGAGGAACAGCTTTTCGGCCCGGGCCTGCCAGGCCCGCGCGCCTTCGGCATCGCCGCTGTCCTGGGCCACCGTGGCGGCGGCATAGGCGAAGGAGCGCAACATGCCGGCAACATCGCGCACCGGCGCGTGCATGGCCCGGCGCTCGGCCAGCGAGCGCAGCGGCTCGCCCTCGAAATCGACGATCACGGCATCATCGCCGGCGACCAGAACCTGACCGAGATGGAAATCGCCATGATGGCGCGTCAGCCGCACCGGCATCGCGTCCGCAAGCCAGGCGTTGGCCGTCGCCGTGATTTCGGCCTGACGTTCCAGCAAGGCATCCGCCAGCCGGCGGGCGTTTCCGTCCAAGCTCAAACCCGGCGCCGAAATCATGCCGGCAACCTGTCGAAGACGCCTGTCGAGATCGCCCGACCAGCGATCGATATCTTCTCGGGTCGCCAGGCGCGGCTGGAAATCCGGATCGGAGGTCTCGACGCCGAGCGCATCGTGCATCTGCGCAGTGCGTTGGCCAAGGCGCGCGATCCATCGCCGAACCGCCTCGTCGTCCTGCCTGTGGTCGCGGAATGCGGCCAGCAGCCAGCTCCAGCCGTCACCCTGGTTGGCGACGAAGCCTTGCAGCACAGATACCGTCATGCCGGCGAACTCCGCCCAGCCGAGCAAGGCGGGCACGGCCTCGAATTTTCCCGGACCGTTAAGGAACCGGTTCATCTCCAGCTCGGGATGAACGCCTTGCTCCAGGGTGCGGATGATCTTGAGGATGGCATCCTGGCCGATGCGGATGGACGTGTTGGATTGCTCCGCCGTGCCGCGGCGGATCGGCCAGTCGGCTGCTTCCGGCAACGCCGTTCGGATCGCCGGCGCGTTGCAGGCCTTCAGCCCGCCGGCATCGGAGCCTGGCAACCCCGCTTCCATCTGTCGCACCCAGGCGCGGACGAAAGCGTCGGATGCCGTCGCGTCGACCAGAACGAAGTCGGGGTAATCCGGCAGGGTTGCAATCACCGCCGCGTCGCTCGCCGCCACATCACGTTCGAGCACCATCAGCGGCAGGAAGAACCGGACTGGCAGGCGTCCCCCGATCTCCGCCTGCCAGATCGCCACAACGGCCTGCCCGTCGCCGGCCGGGAACGGCACGCTAGCGACCAGGCTGACCCGCGGCACCCCGCTATCCTTGGCCGGATACCAGCGCTGGCGCATCAGATAGGCGGGAAGCTGCGGCAGGGCGAGGTGCACGAGGTCCATGCCTGCCGGCTTCGGCTGGGCTTGCGGGTTTGCGGAACCACTCATGCGACCTCTACCGACCTCGACCTCTTGCCCGTCAAAGAATTGCGCTGCCGACGGTCCCACCGCCGAAAGCATGGACGCAATGCACCGGTTCGCGGGATGGTTGCCTCGTTCAATCCGGTTCGCCGGCGGGCGGAGGCGCCGCCGCGTCAGGCCGCAGGAGGATCGTCGCCAATGGCGGAAGGGTAATCAGGACGCTGGTCGGAAAACCGTGGCAGGGCATGTCCGAAGCCTCCACGGCGCCGCCGTTGCCCATGCCCGAGCCGCCGTAGATCGTCGCATCGGAATTGAAGCGCTCAACCCAATGTCCTGCCACCGGAACGCCGACGCGATGGCCAAGCCGCGGCACCGGCGTGAAGTTGCTCACCAGCAGCACCGGAGAACCATCCGCGTCAAGCCGAAGGAAGGCCAGCACGCTTTGCACCTGGTCGTCGCCGATGACCCACCGGAACCCAGCGGGATCGTCATCAAGCCGGTGCAGCTCGGGCAGATCGACATACAGCCGGTTGAGGTCGCGCAGGGCGCGTTGCACGCCGCGATGCATCGGCTGGTCGAGCAGGTGCCAGTCGAGCGAGACATCGTGGTTCCACTCCCGCTCCTGGCCGAACTCGCCGCCCATGAACAGCAGCTTCTTGCCGGGATGGGCCCACATCCAGGCGAAATACGCGCGAAGGTTGGCGAAGCGCTGCCAGGCGTCGCCCGGCATCTTGTTCAGCAACGAGTATTTGCCGTGCACCACCTCGTCATGCGACAGCGGCAGGACGAACTTTTCCGAATAGGCATAGACCAGGCCGAACGTCATCTCGTCGTGGTGGTACTGACGAAACACCGGCGGCTGGCGCATGTAGGCCAAAGTGTCGTGCATCCAGCCCATGTTCCACTTCAGCGAGAAACCGAGCGCCCTGCCGTCGCCGGGATGCGGGGCCGGGGCGGTGACGCCGGGCCAGGCGGTGGACTCTTCGGCGATCACCAGCGCGCCGGGGCAGCGTTCGGCAACGACGGAATTGAGTTC
>JANXRT010000459.1 GCA_025356735.1 Acetobacteraceae bacterium
TCGGCGGCGTGAACCCGGCGCCGCCCGCCCGCAGCGCCGTTTCTTGGATCATCGTGCGGTCGGAGATCAGCGGCCATAGCTGCTTCGGAAAGCTCTCCCGCGACACCGGCCACAGCCGCGTGCCGGAGCCTCCGGACAGGAGTACGGGGACGACGCGGACATCGATCATGGCGTGTCGATTGGCAGCGGCGTTGAAGCATGTCCAGTTCAGCTTCACCTGCGTGGCCCAGGTCAAACCTCCGAGGCGCGCTCTTGCCTGTGTTTGCCGGATCCGCATGATAGGCGTTGCCGCAACGACAGGTTTCAAGCATGAACGAACCGTATTCCGGCCCGCGCGGCGGTGTGATGCTGGACCTGCTGTCTTGAGGGTCTGCGTGTTCGGTGCCGGCGCCATCGGCGGCCATGTTGCCGCCCGAGCGGCTAAAGGCGGTGCCGAGGTGTCGGTGGTCGCCCGCGGCGCCAACCTGGAGGTGATGCGGGCGAACGGCCTTCGGGTTGTGGCATCCGACGGTGAGATCGTCGCTCGCGTCACCGCGACCGATAACCCGGAGAAACTTGGGCACCAGGATGTGGTGATCGTCACCGTCAAGGCACCCGCCTTGCCGGCGGTCGCGGCTCGCATCGGCCCGCTGCTCGGGCCGGACACAAGGGTGGTGTTCGCGATGAACGGCATCCCATGGTTCTACTTTCACGGCCATGGCGGCGAACTCGATGGGTTGCGGCTGGCGCGGATCGACCCCGATGATGCCCTGTGGCGCGCCGTCGGGCCCGATCGCGCGGTCGCCGGCATCGTCTATTCGGCCTGCGTCGTCTCCGCGCTGGCAACCATCCAGGTCACCGGCCCCAGCAAGCTCATCCTCGGCGCGCCGGATGGCACCACGTCGCCTGCGGTCGAAAACCTGGCAAAGGTGCTGAGGGCCGGCGGCCTTGGCATCGATCTCACGCCCGAGATGCGCCCGGCGATCTGGCGCAAGCTGCTGCTCAACCTGTTCACCGGACCTTTGTGCGTCGTCGCACAATCCAACATCCAGGACATGATCGCCGAGCCCGCCGCCGAGGCTGCCTCCCGCGCCTGCCTGGCTGAAGCATTGGCCATCGCGCATGCCATGGGCCATCCGATCGAAATAAACGCCGACCGTCTGGTTGCCGGCCTGCATGGCATGACCCACAAGCCGAGCGTGCTGCAGGACCTGGAACTTGGCCGCCCTATGGAGATCGACGCGGTGTTCGACGCGCCGCTGCACCTTGCTCGCCGCCAGGGTGTCGCCACCCCGACGCTGGACCTGCTGGTCGGCCTGATGAAACTGCGTGCCCGCGCAGCGGGTCTCTAGATCGGATAGCGGGCCTCTATATCGGATAGCGCGGCAGCAGGCTCTGCCCAAGCACCCAGCCTTCCCATTTTCGCAGCCAAGGGTCATCGGGGATCGTGTCGGTCCGGTTGCCGGCCAGCACGTTGATCACGCACAGCACGCCTAGCAGGCAGTCGAAACGATCCTCGCCGCCGGCATCGGTGCCGAACCCGTCGCGCATCATCGCGGCAAGGGGCGGGCAGGGAATCGCGCCCAGTGCCGCCATCGCGGCATGCAGGCGATCGGCGCAGGCCGCGCGATCGGACTGCCGCCGTTTGCTGCCGGCGAGCACGATGCCGAGGTGGCGCATCGCCTCCGCCGGGTAGGTTTCGGCAAGCGTGATGATGCCGGGGGCAAGAAGTGCGAGGAAATCACCCTCGAACGGCCATAGCCGGATCGGTAAGCCGGCGGCGAGCGCCGGCAGCAGCATGTCGCGCCAGGCGGCAATGGCGGCCTTGCCGGTCTGGTTGGCGCCGAGCGTCCAGAACAGCGGTGCGCCGGCCGGCCGTTCGGCGGTGGCGCGGTCGCAGGCCCGTGACAATCCCGCCGGTCCCGGAAACCCGAGCGCCGTGGCATGGGCGGCTCGGCTCATGCCGCGAACGCCATGCATCGGGTAGAATGGCCGCCCGCCATGCAGTTCCGACAGCTCTTCGCAAACCCGGAAGAACTCGGCCTCCGGTCTCAACCGGCGCAGGAAAGCCGGGAAATTCGCATCGGGGAGGGATGTGGCGTAGGCGCGCGGCAAGCCAAGCGGCAGGTCGACACCCAGTGCTACCCCTCCATCCCGCGTTTCTCCTCGCGCCAGCAGTGCGGGCAAGAACTGCGCGACGGGTCCAACCGGCACCGGCGCTTCGACAATCCAGCCGGCGTCCCGGTTTCGCGCCAGAGCCATCCAACGCTTGCGTGCATCGACCGACCAGTCCGCATGCACAGCTATCGATGCAGCCGGTCTAACGAAGCGGTTTATGTGCCCGATCCAACAATCGGGCCAGCAATCCGGGTGGTTTGACCGGCTTCGGCGGCTCGGCGGCCTTGGCTTTCTCGCGCGCCTCGCTTTCCTGCGCTCGCTGCTTGCTTGTCAGCCATCGTTCCACGCTCATGCCGGCTTTTTTCGCGCGCTTGGCCTCATAGGCCTGCTGGCCTGCCGTCAGCGCTCGTGGCGGCGCGGCCTTTACCGCTGTGGCCTTTGCCGGTGCGGCTTTGGCGGCGGTTTTGCTTGCAGTCGGCTGGGTCTTCGCCGGCGAAGCGGCAGCAGGCTTGTTGGCGGACAGAATGGTCGGTTTCTTCACGGCAATTCCAGTTTTCAACGTCGCTCGGTTGTCGCAAGCCGTGCCGAACCGTTCAAGGGCCATCTCGTGCCCGCAGCACGGCCGCACCGAACGCGCCCAACGCCAGGTTGATCACGATCCCGGCGAGCGATAGCAGCACCAAGGCCGCGAACATGCGCGCGACCTCCAGCCGGTATCCGGATTCCAGGATGCGGTAGGCGAGGCCGGAGGCGAAACCACCCGATCCGGTAACGAATTCCGCGACCACGGCGCCAACCAGAGCCAGCCCGCCGGAAATTCGCAGCCCGGCCAGGAAATAGGGCAACGCCACCGGCACCCGCAGCAGCAGCAGGGTGTCGCGATGGGACGCGCCATACAACCGGAAAAGATCGAAGTATTCCGGCGCGCCGGCCGCCAGCCCGGTCGCCGTGTTGGCGAACACCGGAAAGAACGCGACGATTGTCGCACACACAACCAACGACGCGAACGGGTCGCCGACCCAGATGATCACCAGGGGTGCTATGGCGACGATCGGGGTCACCTGCAGCACCACGGCCCACGGCAGGATCGCCGCGCGCGCAAGGCGTGAGGCCGCCATGGCCATCGCCAGCGCCGCGCCCAGCACGGCCGAGGTCACCAGCGCGGTCAGCGTCACCGTGAGCGTCGCCAGCAGCGAGCCGCCAAGCCCGCCCGGATCGGTCAGGAATGCCGCGACGATGGCGATTGGGCCAGGCAGGATGTAGACCGGCACGCCGAATCCTCGCACCGCTAGTTCCCATGCTGCCAGCGCTCCCAGCGCGAAAAATCCGGGGGCCAGCCGCAACCAGGATTCCGTCATGCAGGTGCCAGGACTGCCGCCATGGTTTTGGAAATCGACGTCACCAGCGTCGCGTAACCGGGGTCCAGTCGCAGATCAGGCCCAGGCGTCAGGGTTGAGACGATCTCGCGGAAAATTCGACCGGGTCGCGGGGTCATCAACACTACCCGCTGCGCCACGAAGGCGGCCTCGTAGATCGAGTGCGTCACGAAAACGATGGTGCAGCCGATCTCACGCCACAGCGCCACCAGGTCGGCCTGCAACCCGTGTCGGGTAAACTCGTCAAGGGCGGCGAACGGCTCATCCATCAACAGCAGAAGCGGCCGCGTCACCAGGGCACGGGCGATCGATACCCGCATCCGCATGCCCCCCGAGAGTTCACGCGGCCGCGCGCTCTCGAAGCCCGCCAGACCGACCCGTGCCAGCGCGTCATGCACCGCGGGCATCGCCTCGGCCCGGCTCACGTGGCGCAGGCGCAACGGCAGGAACACGTTGTCCGCGGCACTCGCCCAGGGCAGCAGGGTCGCATCCTGAAACACGAAGCCGATCTCGCCGGCAGCGGGCGCCCGACCACGGTCCCAGGTCAGTCTTCCGCCATCAGGCCGGTCTAGCCCGGCGATCAGCCGCAGCAGGGTGGATTTGCCGCAGCCGGAGGGCCCGAGCAGTGCCAGGAAATTTCCTTCTTCGAGCCGCAGCGTGACATCTTCAAGCGCCACGACACCGCGGGCAAAGCGCCGCTCGACCGAGACGATATCGAGCATTTCAGCGCTTCAGCTCCATCCCGACCTTCTTGTTGACGAACTGCGTCGTGAAGGCGCGCGAGACGTCAAGGTCGGCGGGATAAAGTCCTTCCTTCGACATAGTACCAAGAAACTTGGTCCATCGCGCCGGGTTCATAGCGCCGATGCCGTGTTGTGCCGCATCGCCAGAATCGATCAGACCACGACTGCGCAGGATGTCGCGACCGTAGGTCAGCAACGCATCGGACATCTCCGGATTATCCTTCTTGATGGCGGCATTTCCCGGTGCCGGATCGCCATACAGATAGGAGTACCAACCCTCGATCGACGCATCGATGAACCGCTGCACGAGGTCGGGATGTTCGGAAATGTTCTTGTTGGAAGTGGCGATCAGGCTGGCGTAGCCGGAAAATCCGGAATCGGCGATCATCAGTACCACCGGCTTGAACCCACCTGCCTGCTCGATGGCGAAGGGTTCGGACCCGATATAACCCTGCTGGATTGCGTTCTTGTCCGCCATGAACGGTTGCAGATTGAATGTGTAAGGCCGGATCTGGCTGTCGGAATAGCCGTATTTGGAGCGTATGAAATTCCACCAGCCTACGCGCGTGTCGGCGCCGATCATGATCGGCTTGCCTTTCATGGCCGCGAAGCTGTCGTTGCCGGCGCCGGGGTGGGCGATCAGCACCGCCGGATCCTTCTGGAAGATCGCCGCCACGGTGCGGAACGGAATATCCTGCTTGACGAAGTTGAGCGCCGTGAAGCTGCTCGACGCGATGTTGAAGTCCAGCTTTCCTGCCAGCAGCAGCTGCGTGTGATTGACCTGTGGGCCGCCCTGCTGAATGGCAACGTCCAACCCGTGCCGCGCATAGATACCGGTCGCCTGAGCCTGATAGTAGCCGCCGTATTCTGCCTCAGCCTTCCAGTCGAGACCGAAATTCACCTTGTCCGGAACCTCTGCAAACCCTGCCGTCGATGATGTCACCAATGCCAGGGCGAGCATGCCGAGCATTCGCCAAAAATTGCTTCTAATCCTGGACATGGAGCCTCCGTGTGCGCTGCCGCGGGAACGTGACACGGCGGACCGTCCGGGGCAAAACCTGCGATGGACCTGTGAGGAATGACGATGACAGCCTGTCAGCCAGCGCCGCGCGGTTCCACGCCGGACCAGCTCCGAGTCGTGTTGCGCGATGTACTCACCGAGGCGCATGTCGGCCTGCATCCGTGGGAGCGTCATCCGGAGCGGCCGACCCGCCTGATCGTCAACGTCGAGATGTTTGCGGATCTTGACCCAGGCCGGGCGGCAGCCTCCTACCCGCTGCTGAATTACGAGCCCATCCGCTCGGCGCTGAAATCCTGGCCGGACCGTCCACATACCGACCTGCTGGAAACCTTGGCTGATGAGCTGGTATCTGTCTGCTTTGCCAATCCGGCGGTCAGGGCCTGCCGCATCTCAGTCATGAAGCCAGACATCTTCAACGAGGCGGCCGCGGTCGGCGTCGAAATTTCCCGGAGCCGTTCATGACGGATGCCCGGGCATCCCTTGGCACGGTGCTGATTACCGGAGCCGCGGTTCGATTAGGCGCGGTGATCGCCCGCCGGCTTGCGGCCTCCGGCTGGCGAGTGATCGTTCACTACAACCGGTCCGCCGCCGCCGCCGCCGCGTTGATTGCGGAGATTGGAGAAGCTGGCCATTGGGCAAAAGCCATCCAAGCCGATTTGTCACGACGCGATGATGTGGAGGCACTTGTCGGACGCTGCAGAGAGGCCCACGGCCGGCTCGACTGCCTCATCAACAATGCCTCAGCATTTGCTTATGATGACATCAAAACGGTCACATGGGACAGCTTCCACGGGCTGCTCGCTTCTAACCTCGCCGCGCCCGTGCTGTTGTCGCGCGATTTCGCGGCGCAGTTCGATAAAACCGAAGGTGGATGTATAATCAACCTGCTTGATCAAAAGATCGCGAACCTTAACCCCGATTTTCTATCCTACACGCTCGGAAAGGTTGCCATGGCCGGCCTGACCGAGATGCTGGCGATGGCCCTGGCACCGCGCGTGCGGGTCAATGCGGTGGCACCAGGCCTGACCCTAATCAGCGGCAAGCAAACGACGGCTTCGTTTGATCGGGCCTGGCGCGCGGCGCCGATGGGACGCAGCAGTACCCCCGACGAAATCGCCCAGACTATCGAATTCATCCTTGGCATGCCATCGATGACCGGTGAGACAATCTTCGTCGATGGCGGCGAAAGTCTGCGCGGGCGGCCCCGTGACGTCGCCTTTGATGTCACGTTGCAGGCGCGGCAGGATCAGGCAAAATGAGCAGTGAGGCTGAAGCACCCAGGATAAAAGCCAAGATTTGGGTAAAGATGGCACTCCGCCTTGGCGATATCGGTAGTCGTCCCGGAGCGGTGCTACGGCGGGGCGACGATGACGCGGGCGGCATCCTGGTCGTCCTGCGCGCGCGCGCCGGCATCTGCGTGCTATCGCAAATACGCGCCAGCGAAGGTGAGGCTGTGTGGATGCGGGCTACCGGTGCGGGTCCGGTTGAGCAGTCTGTGGCCGACACCTACATCGAGCGCCAAGTTGCCTTCGATCCCGACCTTTGGGTGTTGGAGTTTGAAGCTCCGGATTTGCTGCCACCGTTTGAGGCGCGTATCGTCTGAGCCACTGTGCTCTACGATTTCACGACATTCATGTTGAAGATGCAGGGCTGTGGCGCGTTTGCCAGAAGGCATGTTGCAGGATTGCCACACCCCTTTGAAAACGGGCTGAACCCTCTCGTCTTACGGACCTTGGCTCGCTATTGTTCATTTCACGATGAAGCTGGATCGAACGGCCAACGAGCATGTGCTCTCGGCGCTCCGTCCCCGGCAACCAGACAACGAGGAGAAGATAAGATCATGAAATTCCGGAGCACGCTCCTAGCGGCCAGCATCCTGGCAGCACCATTCGCCGCGGCCAATGCCGCGGAGCCGCTTTCCGGCATCTATGTCGGCGCCGGCATCGGCGCCAACTTCATGCAGGACGAGAAGTTCAAGAACGACGCCGTCAGCACGAATGGCAAGGCCTCGCTCAACCCTGGCTTTGCCGGCGCGGTGTCGGTCGGCTACGGCTTCGGCAACGGTCTGCGCGCCGAGATCGAGGGTGATTACAAGTACAACTCGTTCAGCAGCAACGGCAATGCCAACGGCGTTGGTGTTGGCGGGAACGAGCAGAAGTATGGCGGCTTCGGCAACATCCTTTATGACTTCAACACGTTCTCCTACGTTCCGGTTATCCCTTACATCGGTGTCGGCGCCGGCTACCAGGAAGCGCAGTGGACCAACGTCCATTCGTATACAGCGAATTCCGTGCTCAACGCCAAGAACTCTGAGCAGGGCAGCTTCGCTTACCAGGCAATCGCCGGTATCGGCTTCGCAGTCTCGCCGCAGGTCACGCTTACCGCTGAATACCACTTCATGGGCCTTGCCGACGATCGTAAATACAACGCTTCCGGCACCCAGACCCTTGGTGGCGTGACGCGCGCGGCGACCGGCACCATCAGGGCAACCGACGACTACAATCACACTATCCTAATTGGCCTGCGCTATGCCTTCAACGCTCCGCCGGCTCCGATCATGGCGGTTGCCGCAGCTCCCGCTCCGGCACCGTCGCGCTCCTACCTGGTGTTCTTTGACTGGGACAAGTCGAACCTGACCGATCGCGCCCGCCAGATCATCCGCGATGCCGCCGACAACTCACGTAAGGTGCAGTACACCAAGCTTGAAGTGAACGGCTACACCGACACATCGGGCACGCCGAAATACAACCAGGGCCTGTCGGTGCGTCGCGCCCAGGCGGTGGCCGCCGAGCTGGTCAAGGACGGCGTCCCGCGCAACGCCATCTCGATCACCGGCTTCGGCGACACCAAGCTGCTGGTGCCAACCGGCCCGGGCGTGCGCGAGCCGCAGAACCGCCGCGTCGAGATCATCATCCGCTAAGCTTCCGCCAAGGCCCAATTTTGCGGGTCAAGCAATGGAAGGGGCACCGCAAGGTGCCCCTTTTCTTTTGCGCCTCATTCATCCTTTAGCTTCGTTACGGCATTGTCCTACAGCCGCTCCCCTCCTAGCCTTGGTCGATCGGCGGCATCGGCATACACGATCATGCTTCGCGACAGGAGTGACACAGATGCGACTGCATAACCGCAGGCTGTCCCGATCTGCTGGCTGGGCGCTCGGAGCCTTGGCCGGATTGGCGGCGACATCTGCCAGTGCTCAGCCATTCCAGGGCCTCTATGTCGGTGCCGGAGTCGGTTACCATGATACCCAGGACATAAAAGCGTCTGGCACACCGGTTTCCGCGCTCGGATCTGCCGGACTGAAGCTGCGGGTCAATGGCGGATTTGTTGGCCTGGTAAGCGTCGGCTATGGCCTCGGCAATGGTTTCCGGTTCGAGATCGAGGGCAGCGATCGATTGAACAATCTCGGCCATCTCACCGGCACGCCATTTCCCACCAGTGCCACTGGCAGCCTGCAAACCTACGCCGTGATGGCTAACGCGCTGTTCGACCTCGATGTCGGCTCACCGTGGGTCTATCCCTATCTTGGCGGCGGCGTCGGCTATGCGTGGACTGACCTTGATCGTCTCGGCGCATCTTCGAACAATCCGGTCTATGGCTTCAGCAGCAGCGCGAGCAAGGGCGGCTTCGCCTATCAAGGCATCGCCGGCCTATCGTTTCCGATCCCCAACGTGCCAGGCCTTTCGATGTCGGCGGAGTATCGGTTGTTTGGCCAACCCGACAGCCGCAATCTCTCCGGTAGCGCCGCAACTCCAGGCGGGCGAACCGTTCCCGCCAACCTGCGCATCGGTAGCACCTTCGATAATGCCGGCCTTATCGGTATTCGCTACGCCTTTGATGTCCAGCTGCCATCGATGCCGGTTGTCGTCCAGGCCCCTCCGGTGCCCGCCGCCGCGCGGTCCTACCTCGTGTTCTTTGACTGGGATCGTGCCCTGCTGAATGACCGTGCGCGCCAGATCGTGCGCGATGCGGCCGAGGCTTCCCGTCACGTTACTGTTACGCGAATCGAGGTTAACGGCAACACTGATACGTCCGGCTCCCCGGCGTATAACCAAAGACTTTCGATGCGCCGCGCCCGAGTCGTGGCAGCCGAATTAATCAAGGACGGTGTCGCCCGCGATGCCATCGCGATCCACGGGTTTGGCGACACCCATCTTCTCGTCTCGACCGGGCCAGGGGTGCGAGAGCCGCAGAACCGCCGCGTCGAGATCGTGCTTAAATAGCAGATGGCCGCAAACCTCGGATGGCGGCACCGCCGGAAACCTCCGAGGTTACGGCTATGAACAACATCGCAGCACCCGCCGAGATTTCCGATGACGCCCTTTGGAGCCTCGTGCTCCGGCGTCTCCCCGGAAAATTCCTTTATGCTGTCACCACGATGGGCGTTTATTGCCGTCCCGGCTGCCCATCGCCGCCGCCGCTGCGGGCCAACGTTCGGTTCTTTCCAGATCCGCCGGCGGCGGAAAACGCCGGTTTTCGTGCTTGCAAGCGTTGCGATCCAAAAGGCGAGCGCGCCGCCATCGCCCGCGCGGTGGTGGAAGATGCCTGCGCCACGATCGAGCGCTCCGAAACCATTCCGGCCCTCGCTACCCTAGCCACCCGGTCCGGCTACTCGCGCTTCCACTTCCTGCGGCTGTTCCGCGACCATACTGGCCTGACGCCACGCAGCTACGCCGAGGGCGTCCGTGCCCGCCGTCTGCATGCCGCGTTGGCTTCTGGCGCCCGCGTCGTCGATGCCGTGATCGATGCGGGGTTCGGCTCCGAAAGCCGGGTTTATGAGAATACCGGCAGCCTGCTCGGCATGACGCCTGGCGCCGTTCGGCGTGGCGGCGAAGGCGAAATTATTCGGACTGCCTTGACTGACTGCCCGTTTGGCCGGCTTTTGGTCGGCGCCACCGACCGGGGCGTTTGCTTCATCGGCTTTGCCGAACCCGATGACGCCCTGCTCGGCGACCTCGCCCAGCGCTTCCCCAGGGCCCGGTTCGTCGCCGACAATCCCGCTCTGTCGGAAACAGTGCGGGCCGTGCTCGACTTCATTGACGAACCCACGCTTGCGCTTGATCTGCCCCTCGACCTCCGCGGCACCGCCTTTCAACTCCGTGTCTGGCAGACGCTCCGCACGATTCCGCCTGGGGAGACGCGAACCTACGCGGAACTTGCTCAGATGATCGGCAATGCCCGAGCCGTCCGCGCCGTGGCGCGGTCCTGCGCCACCAATCCGGTGTCACTCGCCGTGCCGTGCCATCGTGTTGTCGGCAGCGATGGCAATCTTACCGGCTACCGCTGGGGCGTTCCGCGCAAGCGAGCCCTGCTGGCAAAGGAAGCAGGCGGGCGTCCTGCCGCTCGATCTTGCTAGGGAACCGATCTTCCGGAACCACCTGAACCCTACGCCAGGTACGGGCGGACCCTTGGCCTTCCTTCCCGCTTGGCTGCCCGCTACGCTCCCTTCAAGAACGCTCAAGGAGCGGTGAAATGTCCACCACGATCGAGACAACCATTGACGATCTCCTGCATCGTGCGGTCGAGCATGGGGATGTCGCCGGCGTTGTCGCCATGTCCGCCGACCGTTCCGGAAAAACCTATTCCGGTGTTGCCGGCCGGCGTTCGCTCGCCGACCCGGCGCTGATGACCGAGGACACGGTGTTCTGGATCGCCTCGATGACCAAGGCGCTCACCGCCGCCTGCTGCATGCAATTGGTCGAGCAGCGCCGGCTTGATCTTGACGATGATATCGGGCGCGTGCTGCCGGCTTTGGCTGAGCCGCGCGTGCTGGTCGGCTTCGATGACAGCGGCCAGCCGATCTTGCGGCCGGCGATCGGCGCCATCACGCTTCGCCACCTTCTGACCCACACCGCCGGGTTTGTCTATGATACCTGGAACAAGGACATGCTGGCCTATGTCAAGCATGCCGGTATCCCGCGCCACGAGACCTTCACGAAAATCGAAAACGTGCAGCCGCTGGCCTTCGATCCTGGCACACGCTGGGAATACGGCATCAACATCGATTGGGCCGGGAAGGCGCTGGAAGCCGTCACTGGCCAAACGCTGGATGCCTATGCCCGCGCGCATCTGTTTGGTCCCCTCGCCATGACCGACACCGGCTTCCGACTTCGCCCGGATATTTCCGCACGCTTGGCCGGTCCACATCAGCGCCAGCTCGACGGCAGCCTGAAGCCGACCGAATACACCGCTCCGCAGGGAGAGGAATTCTTCCTCGGCGGCGGTGCGCTGTATGGGACAGCCGGCGACTACCTGCGGTTTATTCGCATGATGCTGGCTGGCGGCACCCTTGACGGCGTCCAGATTTTGCGACCGGAGACAGTGGCGTTGATGGGCCGCAACCACATGGGCGACACCGATGTCGAGGTGATGCGGACACAGATGCCGCTCTACTCGAACGATTGCGAGTTGTTCCCCGGCATGAGGAAGAAGTGGGGCTTGAGCTTCCTGATCAACTCGGAGGACGTGCCCGGCAGGCGCTCTGCCGGCAGTCTGGCGTGGGCGGGCATTCGCAACACCTACTACTGGATCGACCCGAAATCCGGCGTCGGCGGCACGTTGATGACGCAGATCTTGCCGTTCGCCGACCCGGCGGTGCTGAGACTTTTCGACGCGTTCGAGCAAGCGGTATATAAACTCCGGGCTTGAGGGAGGTTTCCATGGCCACGGCCAGGATGACGCAGCGTCAGCAGCTTTTCCGGACCGACTTCCGGGCGAAAGTCGCCAAGGCATATAATGGCTGGCTGCATGTCACGCTGATCGCGGCAATAGGTCTTGCGGCGATCTGGTACTGCGCGCGTCAGGTCACGCATCCAGCCTGGTACGAATGGCTGGTGGTCCCGGTCGCTTTCGCCATTTCTAACGTGTTCGAGTGGTGGATCCACAAATACGTCATGCACCGCCCGGTGCGCGGGCTGATGGGCATCTATCGCCGCCACACGCTGGCGCACCATCAATTCTTCACCGACGTCGAGCCGACCTTCGACACCGCGCGTGACTTCCGCATTGTGTTTTTCCCGCCCTACGCCCTGGTTGCGTTCATCGTGCTGTCGATCCCGCCCGCAGCGATCCTGAACGCTGTTGGCTTTGGCAACGCCGGCTGGCTGCTGCTTGTCACCAACGTGGCGCTTTATCTCAACTACGAGCTTTTTCACTTCTGCTGCCACGTCAAGGACGATAGCCTAGTGCGGCGCATTCCGCTGGTGAACTCGATCCGCCGCCACCACATCGCCCACCATGACCCCGTCATCATGATGACGCGCAACTTCAACCTGACCTATCCGGTGGCCGACTGGTTCTTCGATACATCGGATTTGAAGTGCGGCCTGGTCTCGCACGTTTTCAACGGCTATTCGGACCGCCATGTCCGCCTGAAATGATGGGAATGCCTCAGGAAAGGATCGAGCCCAATTATGCCAGCCTGATCGGCGGCATCGTCGTCGGTATCGCCGTGGTGGGCCTGTGGTTCGCCATCGCGCGGGAGCTGGACATGCTGTCGCCCATCGTCATGGCTGCCGGCGTGGTGCTTGCAGTGGCGACAGCAAGCTGGATTCGTCTTGCCAATCTCTAGCCGGTCCCGGTCGAAGTCCCCATGTCCATCGTACCTCAATACGGAGCGAAAAGATGACCGAGAAAGCCACGCTGGGCGGCGGCTGCTTCTGGTGCCTGGAGGCGGTCTATAAGGATGTGCGCGGCGTCAACGCCGTGATATCCGGATATGCCGCCGGCCACGTCGCCAATCCAGGCTACAGGGCGGTGTGTTCCGGTTCCACCGGCCATGCCGAGGTGGTGCAGATCGACTTTGACCCGGCAGAGATATCTTATGCCGATCTGCTGCGTATATTCTTCTCGATCCATGACCCGACTACGCGGGACCGCCAGGGGCATGACGTCGGCAGCCAATATCGCTCAATCATCCTGACCCATGACGAAGCTCAGGCTGGGATTGCCGAGGAGGTCATCGCCGAGGTGACATCGGGAAAAGTCTGGTCCGGTGAAATCGTGACGCAAGTCGAGCCGCTTACGATTTTCTATCCGGCCGAGCCGGAGCATCACGACTATTTCGCACGCAACCCGTTCACCGGCTACTGCCAGGCCGTCGTCGGCCCAAAGGTCGCGAAGTTCCGTAAAACTTTCTCCGACCGCCTAAAGCGTGTCGCCGCCGAGTAAAGCTGGGGCTTGGGGGATTGCGCGGGCCTCCAAGCTTTGTTTTGTCGTCACCACATGCCGCAATTCGCCGAGCCTGATGGTAACGCCGGCCTGATCCAGATGCTCCAGCAGCTCGATCGCCAGGTTGCGCCCAACTCCGGTCCGTTGATTGAACTCGGCGGCGGAAAAGGCAAGATCCTCGCTCGATACAGCAAGTTCGCCCACGATGCGCTCGATATCGTGCAGCGTTGCCGGCAGGTAGCACCGGTTGGCCGAGACCCGGACCAACCGGCCGAACCGGATATAACGATCAAGCAGCATTTCGGTCTGTTCCAGCAGCAGGTCGAGATGGACCATCAACTCCCTCAGCCGCGGCGCTCGTAGGCCGGCAATTTCCAGAAGGCTTCGTACCCGGGTCCACCGAGCCTCGTCCAATTCGCTTAACGCGGCGCGATGGCTTGGCAGACGGATTATGGCGCCTTCGCCAAGGATTTCTCCCGCGGTGACGAGATCCCGCAAGGCTGCCGCGGCGGCCTCTGCCGGATAGGCCCTGGAGAGGCGGGCAAGCAGCGCAGCCTGACCAGGACCGGGATATTCCGGGCTCGTTTCATGCCACGCGGCCAACGCTTGCAGAATCGCATCGCGCAGCTTGGCTCCAAAGGCATTGGATACTGCGACCGTGCCAGACCCGATATCCGGAGGGTCCTGGTTGCGTGCGATGGCGAAAAGCCGCGGATCGGCGTAGCCCTCGACCGCGAGCCATTGCTCGAAGGACTGAACGGGGTCAGGCTCCATCAGCGCCTCAAGTCCGGCAAGTCGAAGCTTCCGCGATCGTCGGGTGAGGGCAGGGAAGGGATCGATCACTCTCCCGCCGGCCAGGATGCAGCCTGAACCGTCGTCGCGCAGCATCACCGGATCGCCATATAGCGCGACGATCGGGCGGTCCAGTGCGAGGTGAACAAAACCCTCCTGATCCGCTGCGAGGTCGGCGCCGGAGATTGCCAGCGCCCGTGCCGGCATCGCCGACGTACCGGCATGAACGTGCAGCTGCAGGTCACGCTTCAGCGTGCGTCCGTCCGCCACGCGAACAAGAATATCGATCCGAGAGGTCGGCGCATGCAGGTGTGGCGCCACCAACCAGTCGCCGCGGGACAGTTTCGCACGCTCGATGCGCGCTCCGGTGATTGCCAGGGCCGCGCGATCGCCGACCATCGCCGCTGTCGCGGGACGGTCCTGAACCCGGATTGACCGCACGCGCGCGCTCAATCGTGCCGGCGTCAGCATCAAAGTATCGCCCGTTTCGACCTTGCCCGCGGCTACCGTTCCGGTGACCACCAGCCCGGTGCCGGGCAGAACGAACCCGCGGTCTATTGCCAGGCGGAAACCGCCCGAGAGGGTAGGCGGTTGGCTGACGGCGGCCTTTTCTTGCAGCGCGCCCAGCAACCTCGGAATCCCGGCGCCGGTCACGCTGGAAACCGTCAGGATTTCGGCATCTGCGTAGCCGAATCGCCTCATCGCGTCGGAGACCTCACGCTTGGCATCGCCCAGCCGATGGGCATCTACGGCGTCGATCTTGGTCAGAGCCACGGTCACGTCGCGAATTCCGATCAGCCTCAGGATAGCAAGATGCTCCAGCGTCTGCGGCATCGGCCCGTCATCGGCCGCGATGACCAGCAGAGCCGCCCGGGTGCCGAGCACGCCCGCCAGCATGTTGGCAAGAAAGCGCTCATGGCCCGGCACGTCGATGAACCCGATACGATCGCCATTCGGAACGTCGCCATAGGCGAAGCCGAGATCGATCGTCATGCCGCGACGTTTCTCCTCCGCCGATCGGTTGGTATCGATCCCGGTCAAGGCGCGGATCAGCGAGGTCTTGCCGTGATCGACATGGCCGGCCAGGGCAAAAATCATGCGGCCGAACGCGAGGGCGGCTGAGGGTTGCACATGCCGGGATGGTTTACGGGCACCACGCGCCCATATCAACGCCGTGACAGCCCTTGACCAAGCCGCCGCCGCCGCACGAGCCTGCACCCTGTGCAACGATCTGCCTCTGGGTCCTCGGCCGATCCTGCGGGTATCCACTACCGCGCGGCTGCTCATCATCAGCCAGGCGCCGGGAACCAAGGTGCACGCCTCCGGCGTTCCCTGGACCGATGCTTCGGGTAATCGGCTGCGATCCTGGCTGCAAATGGATCGTGACAGTTTTTATGACGGCAGTCGCGTGGCCATTTTGCCAATGGGTCTTTGCTATCCGGGGCGTCTGCCGGCAGGTGGTGACATGCCGCCCAGGATCCGGTGCGCCCCTACATGGCATCCACGATTGATGCCGTTGATGCCGCGGATCCAACTGACCCTGCTGGTCGGAAGCTATGCGCAAACCGGTGCATTGGGAAAAGGTACCATGACCGACCGAGTACGGAACTTTCAGGACCATGCGCCGAAATATTTTCCGCTGCCCCATCCTTCCTGGCGCACCGGATTTTGGGAAGCGCGCAATCCCTGGTTCGTGGACGAGGTGCTGCCCGCGTTGCGAGCCCGTGTCGCGGAAGCGTTGACGCCGTAGGGTCACGACATCGGTCGATCTTGCACCGGACGTTCATGGGCGTTACCTCACGCCGCAGCCGCTCTCTGCTGGGAATTCAGCGCCATGCCTACCATGACCTTCATTGAACGAGACGGCACCCGCCGTGAGGTGGACGCGCCGTCTGGTCTGTCGGTGCTGGAAGTCGCGCACAAGCACGGCGTCGAGATCGAAGGAGCCTGCGAAGGGTCGCTCGCTTGCTCGACCTGCCATGTCATCGTTGATCCTGCTTGGGCCGACAAGCTGCCGGCGGCTACCGAGGATGAGGAAGACATGCTCGATCTGGCGTTCGGGCTGGAGACAACGTCCCGGCTCGGCTGCCAGATCGTTATCGGCGCCGGCCTCGATGGGCTGGTCGTGCGGCTGCCAGCCGGCAGCCG
>JANXRT010000102.1 GCA_025356735.1 Acetobacteraceae bacterium
GAAGCCCTTCTCGATGACGCAGTTGCCCTCGCAAAGCCGGTCCTGCGGGCAGATGCGGCCGCAAATTTCGGGGAAGATGTTGGTCGCCGACGACATCTCGTAGGCTTCCTCCAGCCGGTTCTCGGCCGTAAGCTTGAGCCAGTCGGGGATGTGGTTGCCGAGCGGGCAGTGCACCGCACAGAACGGCACGCCGCACTGGCTGCACCGGCTGGACTGGCTGGCGGCCTGGGCGGTGGCGAAATCCCGGTAAATCTCATCGAAATCGACACGGCGATCCTCGGCGTCGCGCTTGGGCGGCGTCTGCTGCGCCACGGAGACGAATTTCAGCATCTTCTCACGCATCAGTCGCTCCATCGCTTGGGAACTTTGACCGTTACTGGTTCACGTCCCGCCTATAAGTCACATACATCTTAGGACAGCTTTAACACCCTTTTATAAAGTTTTCTACAACCAGATGGCGCCATCTGAAAAAATAATCGACAAAGAATATCCGAAATGGACCTATTCACGCCCGTTGTGCCGCCGGCTTTGTACCACCGCCTTGTTTGTAGCGACGCAGGTATCCCGGTACGATCAGATCCATCGGCGTTGCCACCAAACCCAGTTCCGAAAAACCGTTGGCACCGGCGGCCACCACATTGTCGCTTTCCAGCATCTTCAGTTGATCCGGGGTCAGCGGCTTGCCGGGCACATGCTGCAGAACAGCCGCCTGCAGCCGGGCGATCGCCATTGGAACCTCGATCATCGGCCTTTCACGCCCGGTCATACGCAAGATCGAGGCCAGCAGCTCCCGCATTGTCAGGATGTCCGGCCCGCCGAGCTCAAAGACCTGGCCGCCGACGCCGTCCAGGGTCAAAGCCGCCATCACCGCATCGGCGACGTCGCCGACATAGACCGGCTGGAACCGCGAAGCGCCGGAGATGACCGGCAGGAACGGCAGCAGCCGGGCCATCTCGGCGAACCGGTTGAAGAACTGATCCTCCGGCCCGAACACGATCGACGGCCGCAGGATGGTCGCCGCCGGAAAATGAGCAAGCACCTGACGCTCGCCCTCGCCTTTGCTGGCGCCATACCGGCTTGCGCTGCGCGGATCGGCGCCGATCGCGGAAACATGCACCATCCGCCCGACCCCGTTCGCCGCCGCCAGCCGGGCGATCCGGGCAGGCCCCTCGGTTTGGATGCGGGCGAAGTCGCCGGCACGTTGCTCGGCCAGGATGCCGATGAGGTTGATGACCCAATCCGCGCCCTCGACCGCGCGCAGCGTCTCGGCCTCGTTGCCGATCGACACCGCGAGCGGGACGATCTGCCCAACGGTCCCCATCGGCTTGAGGAACATCGCACTCTCGGCACGGCGCACCGCCACCCGCACAACATGGCCCTGTTCAGCCAGCCGCTTGACCACGTACCGGCCGATGAAGCCCGAGCCGCCGAACACCGTCACCACGCTGCGCGTTATCATGTCCGTATCTCCTGTGGGTCGGGCGAGTTCATGAACCTTGATATGTGGCTGTGGCGCGATCCTCAAGCGCAGTCCCGCATTATCGGTTGACGCCGCGCGGTGCCGGGGCTACATCGCCGGCCCACCCTCGATCGATCGGAAGGTGGGAAGCACCGGTTGCCCTGGTGGCGGAATTGGTAGACGCGCAGGTTTCAGGTACCTGTGGCCGCAAGGTCGTGGAAGTTCGAGTCTTCTCCTGGGCACCATAATCCACCGTCGTTGATCCATCGGCATTTCTGCCACCGGCCGAGGCGGCCTGCCGCCTTGAACGGCAGCCTGAAACAATGAGCACGATCTTCATGGCCAACGGCACTATCCACCTGCACCGGCACGACCTGCCGGACGGTCTTTCGCTAGGTCCTGTCGTCGCCGTGGACACCGAAACGATGGGCCTCAACCCACACCGCGACCGGCTCTGCCTGGTGCAGCTGTCGTCGGGCGACGGCACCGCCCACCTGGTGCAGCTGATCCCGCTGCCGCTCGGCGGCCGCGGCTACGACTGCCCGAACCTGAAGACGCTGCTTGGCTCGCCCAATGTCACCAAGCTGATGCATTTCGCGCGCTTCGATGTCGGCGTCATCCAGCACTATCTCGGCGTCGATGCGACGCCGGTGAAATGCACCAAGATCGCGGCCAGGCTGGTGCGGACCTTCACAGACCGCCACGGCCTCAAGGACCTTTGCCGCGAGCTGATCGGCGTCGATCTCTCGAAGCAGCAGCAGACCTCGGACTGGGGTTCCGTCGAACTGTCGCCCGAGCAGCTGACCTATGCCGCTTCCGACGTGCTCTACCTTCATGCCTTATGGGCTAAGCTTGAAGCGTTGCTGCGGCGGGAGAACCGGCTTGATCTGGCCGAGGCCTGCTTCCGTTTCCTGCCGGCACGAACGCGGCTCGATCGGCTCGGCTACGACGATCCCGACATTTTCGCCCATTGACGATTGCAGTCCACAAGAATTTATTCATAAACTGACGGGATTGTGAACTCTGGCACGGTTCTTGTCTGAATTTACAATTCGAAATCCCGTTTTCATTGACCCTGGCGGTGTGGGTGCCCTAGAGAAACGCATCGTCATCCTGAAGGATCGCCGCCTGCATGAGTGCCCTGGCCGCTCCCACCCGCCTACCCGTCCGCGAGCGTGACGACGACCTGATCGTTGCCCGCGCGGTGCTGGGCACGGAAGCGGCGGGGTTGAACGCGCTCGCGGCCGCACTGGATGCGACCTTTGGCGGCGCCGTCGATCGGCTCGCCGCCATAGCCGGGCGCGTTGTGGTCTCCGGCATGGGCAAGTCCGGTCATGTCGCGCGCAAGATCGCGGCAACTTTGGCGTCCACCGGAACGCCCGCCTTGTTCGTGCACCCGGCTGAGGCCTCGCATGGCGATCTTGGCATGATCGTGCCCGGTGACGCCGTGCTGGCGCTGTCGAACTCAGGCGAAACCGCCGAGCTGGCCGATTTGGTCGCCCATAGCCGGCGATTCGCGCTGCCGCTGGTCGCAATCACCGCGCGTCCAGACTCGGCGCTGGCCCGGGCCGCCGATGTCGCGCTGCTGCTGCCGGATGCCGCCGAAGCCTGCCCGATGGGCTTGGCGCCGACCACCAGCACCACGATGCAGATGGCGCTGGGTGACGCGCTGGCGGTGGCGCTGCTCACCCGCCGCGGCTTCTCGGCCGCGGAATTCCGAACCTTCCATCCCGGCGGCAAGCTCGGCTCCCGACTTCGCCACGTTCGTGACCTGATGCACTCGGGCGACGCCATGCCGCTGACCGTCGGCGAAACCCCGATGCACGAGGCGCTGCTGCTGATCACTGAAAAGCAGTTCGGCTGCGTCGGCGTCGTCGATGCCGGTGGCAGGCTGGCCGGCATCGTCACCGATGGCGATCTGCGCCGCGCGATGGGTCCCGATCTGCTGTCGCGCCGGGTTTTCGAAATTATGACCCAGGCGCCGCGCAGCATCGGCCCCGACGCCCTGGCGGCGGAGGCGCTGCATGCCATGACGGCGCGGCAGCGCCGCATCACCAGCCTGTTCGTGGTCGATGCCGACCGCCGTCCGGTCGGCATCCTGCATCTGCACGACCTGCTGCGCGCCGGGTTGGCGTGAGCATCCCGCCATGAGCATCGCGCCGCTGCTACGCGCGAAGCCGGTCAACCCGCGCGATGGCCGGGTGTTCGGCCAGGCGGGGACGCGAAAGCCGCCTTCGCCCGGCGGCATCGCCCGTCGCCGGCGGCTGATCCAGGTCACCAAGATACTGCTGCCGGCGGTGGCGCTGGCGCTGCTGGCGGCGATCGCGCTGTGGCCGGAGATCGACCGCGCCAACGAGCACAATCGGTTCGGCTTCGGCGCGCTGAGCGGCGAGATCGACGGCGCCCGGCTGACCCATGCCCGCTACCGCGGCGTCGACGAGACCAACCGGCCCTACACCATCACCGCCGACATCGCCCGCCAGGAAACCCCCGAGCGGGTCGAGCTGACCACCCCGGTCGCCGACCTGACCGAGCGCGACGGCAGCTGGCTGATGCTGCGCGCCAGGCACGGCACCTACATGCAGAAGGTCGACCAGCTCGATCTGCTGCATGACGTGGTGCTGTATCGCGACGACGGGCTGACCCTGACGACCGCGAGCGCTGCCATCGACCTGCGCAACGGGGCGGCCGCGAGCGGCGTCACGGTGCACGCCGAAGGGCCGTTCGGCAGTCTCGATTCCGAGGGTTTCACCCTTGTGGACAAGGGCACCGCGGTTCAATTCGCCGGCCCGGCCCGGCTGGTGATGAACGCGGCCTCGGGCAAGGGCGGCGAACCGGGATCGGCGAAATGATGCGCATCGGATGTGCCGCCGTCGCCCTGTTGCTCGGGATCGGCGTCGATGCGCCGGTATGGGCGCAGCCGCTCGACCTTGCCAGCGGTGGCCCCGTGACCGTGACCGCGCGCGACGGGATCGACTGGCAGCAGGAGGCCAAGGTGGTCATCGCGCGCGGCGACGCCCGAGCCGTGCGGGAGAACGTCACCGTCACCGCCGATCGTCTGATCGCGCATTACCGCCCCAAGGTGGGGGCCACGGCGGCGGCTCAGCCGGCGGCGATACCGGCTTCGACCAAGGCGCCAGGCAATGCGGCGCCGGGTGCAGACAACGGCGGCAACGAGATCTATCAGCTCGAAGCGATCGGCAACGTCCGCATCTTCACGCCGACCGATGTCGCGACCGGCGATCACGGCGTCTATGACATGGATCAGGCGGTGCTGGTGCTGACCGGGCGCAATCTCACCCTTACCCGGCCGGCCGAAATCATCACCGCCCGCGACAGCCTGGAATACTGGTCGCAGGCCCATCGCGCGGTGGCGCGCGGCAACGCCACGGTGGTGACGACCGATGGCCGGGAGGTCAAGGGCGACACGCTGGTCGCCTATACCTCGCCGCCGGCCGATGCCAAGCCCGCGGGCACGACCGTTGCCAAGCCGGTTCCGGCCGCGGCCAAGCCGGGCGACGATCCGCTGGCCGCGTCAGGGCGCATCGAGAAGGTCGAGGCGTTCGGCAACGTGCTGGTGCGCACCGCGACCGACACCGTCACCGGCGACCGCGGCGTTTATGTGCCCGATACTGGCATCGCCCGGCTGGGCGGGTCGGTGCGCATCACCCGTGGCCAGAACCAGCTCAACGGCCAGGAGGCCGAGGTCGATCTGAAGACCGGCATTTCCCACCTTACCGCCACCGGCGGCCGGGTTCAGGGATTGGTGACGCCAAGCGACGGCGCGGGTCGCAAGGCGCCGGACGCCGCGAAAAGCCCCAATCCCGCAAAAGGCCCGGCACGATGAACGAGATACGTCCGCCGCAAGGTGGCCGCGAGCCGGATGGCAGACCGGCTTCCGAGTTGCGGCTGCTGCCTGGCGGCGGCGGGCTGGTCGCGACCGGGGTAGGCAAGACCTACCGCAAGCGGCCGGTGGTGCGGAACGTCACCATCCGGCTGCGGCGCGGCGAGGCCGTCGGCCTGCTTGGGCCGAACGGTGCCGGCAAGACTACGACCTTCTACATGATAGTCGGCCTGGTTCGGCCCGACACCGGCTCGATCACGCTCGACGGCGCCGACATCACCGGTCTGCCGATGTACCGGCGGGCCCGGCTCGGCATCGGCTACCTGCCGCAGGAGGCGAGCGTCTTCCGCGGCCTGACCGTCGAGCAGAACATCATGGCGGCGCTGGAAGTGACGGAGGCCGATCCCGACCGCCGCCGCGTCATGCTCGACGAGCTGCTGGCCGAGTTCGGCATCGCCCATCTGCGCCGCACGCCGGCGCTGGCGCTGTCGGGCGGCGAGCGCCGGCGGGTCGAGATCGCGCGCGCGTTGGCGACGCAGCCGGGCTACATCCTGCTCGACGAGCCGCTGGCCGGCATCGACCCGATCGCGGTCGGCGAAATCCGTGATCTGGTGTCACATCTGAAGCATCGCGGCATCGGCGTGCTGATCACCGACCATAACGTGCGCGAGACGCTGGAGATCATCGATCGCGCGTATATTCTTCATGACGGGCAGGTATTGATGGAAGGCCAGCCGCAGGAGGTTGTGGCGAACGCCGATGTTCGGAGGGTGTATTTAGGTGAAAAGTTTAGTCTTTAGCATGGGGCTCTGCCCCAAACCCCGCAAAAGGGCGGAGCAGGCAAAGGTTCCGACTGG
>JANXRT010000461.1 GCA_025356735.1 Acetobacteraceae bacterium
TCGGCGGCGTCGGCGCCTACCGCGAGAAATGCGACGCCGTCACCGCCGACAGCTATGCAGGCTTCCAGGTCACCCCCGCCCCCGCCTTCGAAAAAGCTGCCGCCGCCGAGTAAGGTCGCGGCAAGGAACCACCGCCCGTCGCAGAACTTTCCTCCGTGGAGCCTAACCAACGGAGGAAAGCATGTCGGACATGGCCGCCACACCGCCTGACGGCGGGGTCATCCAGAACGAGACCGACCAGCTCATCAGCTCAGACAAGGTCGAGGGCACCGCCGTTTACGATCGCTCACGCACCCGCCTCGGCTCGATCCAACACATCATGCTGGACAAACGTTCAGGCAAAGCCGCCTACGCTGTGATGAGCTTCGGCGGCTTCCTGGGCATCGGCGAGAAATACCACCCGTTGCCCTGGAACGCGCTGACCTACGACCCGACGGTCGGCGGCTACGTCGTCGACCTCACCCGCGATCAGCTGGACGGTGCCCCGGTCTATGCCGCCGACGCTAGCCCCTGGTCCGATCCCACCTATGGCCGCGGGGTGAACGACTATTATGGTCTGCCATACCAGATGTAGAAGGTATGGGACGCCTTCCGGGCCCCGGCAGCAGGACCGTCGTCCCCTGCACCCCTTCGACAAGCCACGCGCTCAATCCGCTTCCTGACACACCTTCGCACTCTCCAGCACCTCCGCCACCGCCTGCGTAAACGCGCTCCGCATCGCTGGCAGACTGCGCACGATCAATTCGTGGTGCGTTCCGGGCATCGCGACGATGGTGAGGTCTGGGCATAGCCTTCCCCAGCCCAGATGATCGGGCGCCGCTGCATCATGCTGCGCCGTGCGGAACAGGACTGCCTGGACCGGCATCGGCGCCAGCTCATCGAAAATGCCCTCCCACTGCCGCAGCAGCGGAATGAAGTGCCAAAACAGCAGATCACGATCGAGTAGCCGCGAAAAATATCGCGGCAGCAGGCGTCGTGGCAGCCGGCCGTATGAATCCAGCACCTTTCGCCACCGCGGCTCCTTGATCGTGCGGGATATGAAATACGCCACCCGGCCGATGCCGTCGCCCTGGCGTATTGCCGATAACAGACCGAAAAACTCCTGCCGGCGGGTCAACCGCCGTCGCACCGTCGCACCGTCGCGACGATCGATGTCAGGCCGTATCTCGGAATCAAGCAACCCCAGGAACCGCACCAGGGTCCCACTATCGCGCAACCGCGCGGCGACCGCGGCGGCGGCGATGCCGCCGAACGAGTAGCCCGCCAGCAGGATCGCTCCGACGGGCATCCGCGCTTCAATCTGACCGATGGCGCCGCGCACCAGCGCGTCGAAGTCGAACCCGGGATCCCGTGACAGCACGGTCCAGTGCGGGTAGCGGATGGTGACCGTCTCGACACCGCAATCGTCGGCGACCTCGGCGAGCGTCGGATCGTAGCCGCCCATTCCGGGGAACATGAACAAACAGGGCAGGGCGAACACTCCGGAGGATGAAATCCGAACGAATCGATTTGAGGGAGGTTCCGCAGCCTGCCGGATGCGGCGTGGGAACCCTGGCACCGATTGCCTTGTTGTCGGCCTGACCAGGAAACGGCATCGGGCCGACTCCGTCGTTCGGCAATATTTCAGTCGGCCAAGGTTTCAAGATGTCAATTTCCACGCCCCGCCGCAACCTCGTTATCGTTCGCGCCGGCGACGCGTCGCTTCACCCCGGCTGGCTTGATGGGCCGGAAGCCCGCAACTGGGATCTCGTGGTCAGCTATTTCGGCAAGGACCCTGTCCGCTATCGCCAGGACGACGTCGTGCGCATCGACGGTGTCGGCCCCAAATGGACGCCGCTGCACCGACTGCTGCTCGACCATCCCGATTATCTCGACCGCTACGACTACATCTGGCTGCCCGACGACGACCTCGCCGCCACCAAGGCCGACATCAACCGGTTTTTCCGGCTATGCGCCGAATACAGGCTGGAACTGGCGCAACCCTCGCTCAGCGCCGACAGCCCGATGACTCATCCGTTGCTCATCCATAACCGCGCCAGCCACATCCGGTTCACCAACTTCGTCGAGGTGATGGCGCCGTGCTTCAGCGCCGCCTGCCTGGCCCGCGTGCTGCCGACTTTCTCGGCCACTGAAAGCGGCTGGGGGATCGACTGGCTGTGGCCGCGCCTGGTTGCCGACCGCGACAGCGGCATTGCCATCGTCGACGACGTAGTTATCCGCCACACCAGGCCGCTGGGCGGCCCGAACTATGACGCCATGCGTGCCAAGGGCAAATCACCGCGAGCCGAGCTGATCGAATTCCAGCAGCGCGAGGGCATCAGCGATGTGAGAATACAGGTCCATAAAGCGATCTCGCGATCCGGACGCAGCCTGCCGCCACGCTCGCGCAGGCTGCAGATGCGGCTGTTCGTCGGATCGGCGCCGGCGCTCGTCGTCTCGCCCGCACGCTGGACGCTGTTCAAGCAGCTGCTGCGGCGGATGGCGTCGGCGCGCCAGATGCCAGGCTAAGCCGGGAAGGGCTGAGACAAGCAGCCAGGGCGAAGCGCCCAGGATGGAAAGATCGAATGGAAAGATCGGACGGAAAAATCGGGATGGAAAGATGCCAACGGTTTCTGTTGCCATGGCCACCTTCAACGGCGCGAAATTCCTGGCCGAGCAGCTGGACAGCCTGGCGCGCCAGACCCGGCTGCCGGACGAGCTGGTCGTCACCGACGACGGTTCGACCGACCAGACGCTGGCGGTCGTCGAGCGGTTCGCGACCACGGCGCGGTTTGCCGTCCACATCCATCGCAATCCGAGCCGGCTGGGCTATCGCGCCAACTTCATGGCCAATTTCGCTCGATGCCGATCGGACCTCATAGCCGTCAGCGACCAGGACGATATCTGGCACACCAGCAAACTCGAAATCGCCGTGGCGGCGTTCGAGGAAGCCGAGGTGCTCCTGTTTTGCCACGATGCCTGGCTGGTCGACGCCGACGGACAGCGGTTGGGCGAGGCGAACATCATCAGGCTGCCGGCGCGCAGCCCGCCGCTGTCGTTCTATCCGTTCATCAACCCGCTCGGTTTCACAATCGTCTTCCGTCGCTCCTTGCTCGCCTTTTCCGATGACTGGCCGGCGTCGCTTGACACCTGGGAGGAAGGCAACCGCATGGCTCATGACCAATGGCTGTGTTTCATCGCGTCAACCTACGGGGCTATAGCCTTCTCCGAAGAAAAGCTAGTGGACTACCGCCAGCATGGCGGCAATGCTTATGGCTGGAAGCCCGGGTCGCTCTGGGCCCGTTACCGCTACAAGCTGCGCAACCCCGGCGAGGCGCTGCGAACCTTGTCCAGGGCCGCTGAGGCTCGGGCCGCCATTCTGGAGCGCGAGCTAGAGACGCTGACCCCAAACTGGCGGCAACGCGCCGCCGATGCGGCTCGGCTCTACCGGCGCTTTGCCGATGTGGTATCCGTCCGCTCGCGCATCTACCTGCAATCATCGCTGCGCCAACGAGTCGAGGCGATCCGGTCCTTGTTGTCACGCCACGCCTATGCCGAGGCGACGCCGTGGGATCTGAGCGCCAAATCCCTGGCGAAGGATGTCGCTTTCGGGATCGTGTTGCACGCCTTCCTGCCCAAGCCGCGCTCCTGAACCCGCATCGCTGACAAACGCCGCGTGACGCGGTCAAACGGAGGAACAGAGATGGCCGGAGGATCGCAGACGAATCGTGTGATCGCCGTCACGCCCGCCGGACGCCGCGGCTATCTGGAGCTGCTGGCCCATTACGTGCTAGCCGATCCCGGCATCAGCGAATGGCATCTATGGGACAACTGTCGGCAGCAAAGCGATCGGCTCTACATCCAAGAGCTGGCGCGCCGACATGACAGGATCAGGATCATTACGCTGCCGGCCACCGACGGCGGCAACAGCTCGATCAATCGATTCTATGGGTTCTGCGACGAGCCTGACACGTTCTACATCAAGATGGACGACGATCTCGTCTATCTGCCGCCGGGTCTTAGCTCGGCCTTGTTCGCCCGCGCGCAGGCCGAGCGCGGCACCCGGCTGTGGTGGTCGCCGCTGGTCGTCAACAACGCGATCTGCACCTGGTTGCTCAAGTATTTCAGCCAGGTGACGATCGAGGCCGAAGTCACCGCCCAGGCCGCCTGCCGGGTCGGCTGGCGCAGCGCCCCGTTCGCCGAAAACCTGCACGCGGCGTTTCTCGACGCCTGCCGGCAGGGCGGCATCGCCGCCTTTCACGTGCCCGACCAGGATATCCGGCTGTCGCGGTTCTCGATCAACTGCCTCGGCTTCTTCGGCAGCGACGTGGTCGAGGCCGGCGCCGATTTTTGTCCGCTTGGGGTGGACGACGAGGAGTGGCTCTCTGCCGTGCTCCCAGCGCGGCTGAACCGGCCCGGCCGCATCGTCGGCGACTGCGTGGTCGCGCATTTCAGCTACTGGACGCAGGAAGCGGAGCTGCTGAAGACCCGCATTCTGGATGACTACTACGCCATCGCCGGGCTTAAACTGAGCCATCGGCCAATCAAGAAGATGCCGCCGAGAGCAAGAATAAAATCGGTGGTTCTCGATCGTTTTCTGGGCCCGCCGATCCCTTATTCCGTCTCGATCTGAGAGCTGCCCGGGTTTTGGGCCGAGGCCCATCTCTCGATTTCATGCCGCTGTATCTTGCCGGTGGTGGATCGCGACAACGCAGCAGCGCCAATGAAGAAAATATCCTTCGGCCGCTTGTAGCCGGCTAGCACAGCGCGGCATCGGGCCAGCAACTCGTCCACCGTCAAGCTGTCATCGCGCCGCACGACGAACGCCACCGGAACCTCGCCCCAGCGCGCATCGATCCGTCGCACCACCACGGCCTCCTCGACCCGCGGATCGGCCAGCAGCACGCGCTCGATCTCGGCCGGGTAGATGTTCTCGCCACCGGACTTGATCATGTATTTCACCCGATCGACGAAATCGACGGTGCCGTCCGGGCGACGGCGGCAGACATCGCCAAGATGAAACCAGCCGCCGCGGAAATCGTGGGCGTTGGTCTCGGGCGCGTTCCAGTAGCCGGAAAACAGGGTTGGGCCGCGAACCGCCACCTCGCCCGGCTCGCCCTCGGCGACATCGTGGTCATCGGGATCGACCAGGCGATAACGGCCGCCGGCGCTGGGTGTCTTCGACAGCCGCTTGGGCGCCGTGCCGGCGGCGATCCGTCCGGCCGAGAACGGCGGCAGCCCGGTTTCAGTCGAGCCGAAGGTGTTGGCGTAGGGCGTGCGTAGCAAGGCGGTGATTTCCGCCAGCTGATGGCGCGGCACCAGGTCGGCCATGGCTCCGGCCAGCTTGATCGGCGCCGGCACGAACCCGGACCGGCGGCGCAGCGCATCAATCAGGTCGCCGATCATGCCGGGCATCAGCACCAGCCACCATTGCGGCACGGTTTCGATGGCATCGACGAGGCGGTCGGCGTCGTAGCGCGGGATCACCACAACCTTGCCGCCAAGGCACAGCACGGTGATCGACTGCTCGGCCGAGGCCATGTGGTACATCGGCGCCCAGGCGACGAAGCTGTCCCCGGCCGCCAGCTCGAAATCGACGCAGCTCGAAAAGGCGCGCGCGAGCTGCGCCCGATGACTGATCACGGCACCCTTCGGCAGCCCGGTGGTGCCGCTGGTATAAAGGATCATCAGCCCGTCCTTGGCATCGACGCGGCATTGCGGCTCGGTATTCGCTGCGCGCCCGAGTCGCGCCTCGTAGTCGTCGCCGAGCGCCACGATCTCGCCGGCGGCCATGCCCAGCCGGGCGATTGCCGCCAGGTAGGCGGGAGCCACCAGCACCGCCTTCGGCGAGACGAGTTCAATGCAGTGGCGCAGTTCCGGATCCGACAGCCGCCAGTTCAGCGCGGCGACGATGGCGCCGACCTTGCCGGCAGCGAATAGCAGTTCCAGGTATTCGAGCCGATTCTCGGACAGGATCGCCACCCGGTCGCCGCGCCCGATCTCCAGCGCCAGCAGATGGTGCGCCAGCCGGTTTACCCTGACGTTGAGTTGGCCGAAACTCAGCCGCCGCGCACCATCCTCGACCGCCGGATGGTCGGGGCGTAGCCGCGCCTGGTGCAGCAGCATGGCGCCGACGGTCAGGCCGGCGGCCTGGCCGATCAGATCCGCCTCATGGGTCATGTCGGACTTCCAACGTTCTTCTCGTTGGCGGAACTATCGAATTGCCGCCGTCCGAAGTCCAGCGCCGGCCGGGCGCCATCATCCAAAGCCAGCTATGGACAGGCATCGGGCCGATGCGCAAGGTAACGAACGACAAGGCGGAAACCGCCAGGCCATACCCGGAGAAGACGATGGACGCGGCGCTCGAAAAATCCACCATGCGCAAGATCTACCTGCGCCTGCTGCCGTTCGCGATCCTCAGCTACTTCCTGGCCTATATCGACCGCATAAACGTGAGCTTCGCCGGCCTCACGATGCGCGGCGACCTCGACATGACCGCGACCGCCTTCGGCCTGGCCACCGGAACGTTCTACTGGGGCTACTTCCTGTTCGAGGTGCCGAGCAACGTCATCATGGAGAAGGTCGGCGCAAGGCTGTGGATCGCGCGCATCATGATCACCTGGGGCCTGCTCGCCGGCGCCACCGCGCTGGTCACCGGGCCGAACAGCTACGGCGTCGTGCGCTTCCTGCTCGGCGTCGCCGAGGCCGGGTTCTTCCCCGGCATCATCCTCTACTTCACCTACTGGTTCCCGAGCTACCACCACGCTCGCATCGTCTCGGCGTTCCTGATCGGCCTGCCGGTCGCGGTCGCCTTCGGCGCCCCGATCTCCACCGCGCTGCTCGGCCTCGATGGCCTGTTCGGCCTAAAAGGCTGGCAGATCATGTATATCGCCGAGGCCATCCCGACGATCCTGATCGGCATCGCCACCCTGTTCGTGCTCACCGACCGCCCCGAGCAGGCCAAGTTCCTGACCGCGGAGGAGCGTTCATGGCTCGCCGGCAAGCTGCTGGCTGAGCGCCGCGCCAAGGAGGGGGTGAAAACCTTCGGCATGTGGCAGGCGATGTTCGACCGCAAGGTCCTGCTGCTGGCATTGAACTATTTCGGCATCGTCACCGCCAGCCTGGGGATGCTGATCTTCATCCCGCAGATCATTAAGTCGCTCGGCGACTTCAGCAACATGACCGTCGGCTGGCTGACGATGATCCCATACATCTGTGGCGGCATCGCGATGGTGGTGTGGGGCCGGGTGTCGGACCGCATGGACGAGCGGCGCTGGAACCTGCTCGGCGCCTGCATTCTCTCGACCATAGGTCTGGTCATCGCCGGACTGACGATGGGCAGCTGGTGGGCGCTGGTCGGCATGTCAATCGCGGCAATGGGCTTCTACGGCTCGAAGGGTCCGTTTTGGGCGATGCCGCCAATGTTCCTGACCGGCACCGGCGCCGCGGCGGCGATCGCCTGGATCAACTCGATCGGCAATCTCGGCGGCTTCTTCGGCCCGTGGTACGTCGGCGTGATGAAGGACGCCACCGGCAGCTTCGCCGGCGGGCTGTTCGGGCTGGCCCTGCTCAGCCTACTCGCCTCGCTGGTCTGCGCCTTCTTCCTGCACATCCCGAACCCGACCACGGCCGTGCCGGCGTCCGCCTCCTTTCAGACGTCGTAGGCAGGAAGCATGGGGCTCTGCCCCAAACCCCGCAGAAGGGCCGTCGCCCCTTTGAACCCCTCTACTAGGTCAGGCGCACCAGGGCGCTACCCCGGCGGGGTTTGGGGCGTAGCAGGCAAAGGTTCCGACTGGCCTGCTTGGGCCAGTTGGAATGCCTGCGGAGGGAGAGCCCCATGCTTGTTCTCTCAAAGGCTACAGAACATCCTCTTCAGGATGTCATCATCCCGACCGCCTACGACCGCGGCGATTTCCACGATGGTGCTGGTGCCGCAGGTGGTCGATGCCCGCCCGACGTGCCGGTGCTGTTCGCGGTCGGCACCGACGACGCGGCGCGCCGCCGCGTGCGCACCGGAAAGACCGTGCGGCTGACCAAAAGCCGGCTGTCGGAGGCGTGGGAGCGGCCGGACGCGCCCGGCTACCTGCTGCCGCCGCTGCAAGGGATTCTCTACAATGAGGCGCACGCTCGCGTGGTCCGCGCCCAGCGCGCCCACCTGTGCTTGATCCCGGCTGGCCAGGTCGTCGGCACCCTAACCGGCGAGACCTCGGTGCGGGAGGTGATGTATCAGATGCAGACGGAGTACCTAACCGCTATGGAACGCATCTCTGGGAGTCTGGCATGATCCCGCGCACGATCTTCAGCCCCGAGCACGACCTGTTTCGCGATCAGGTGCGGCGGTTCATTGGCGCCGAAATAAACCCCTACCACGCCGACTGGGAAAAGGCCGGCATCGTGCCGCGCTCGGCCTGGCACGCGGCCGGCAAGCTCGGGCTGCTATGCACCGAGGTGCCGCAGGAATATGGCGGCGCCGGCGGCGACTTTCTGTTCGGCACCATAATGATCGAGGAGATGGCGCGCGCCGGCGCCCGCATCGGCCTGTCGCCGGAGACGTTGAGGAAAACAAACCCGCTTCTGATCGGCTGCCACGTCAATGGAGACCATGGTCGCGTTCACCGCGTAGGAGCACCTCGGCGGCACTGGCTCGATCGCCTGTGCCCGCAAGGCCATCACCGAGATGGCCGGCAGGCACGGCCTCAACGTCGAGCTGCTGACCGACGACCATCAAAACAAGCCCGATATCGGCGCCTCGATCGCGCGGCAGTGGATTGATGACGGCGTCGATGCGCTGCTCGAATTTAACAACTCGGCCATCGCGCTCGCGGTCAACAATTTGGTGCGCGAGCATGACAAAGTGATGCTCGCCAACAACGTCGGCTCCGGCCTGCTCAGCGGTAAGCAGTGCTCGCCCAACAACACGCATTGGGTGTTCGACATCGCGGAACTTGCTCGCGTGATGGGCACCGCGCTGACGGCGGAGGACGGCGACAGCTGGTATTTCATCCGCGCCGACTATGTGTTCGGCAAAATCTTGCTAAAAACACCGCTGCGATCGTCAGGGCGCGCGGCGGCAAGATCCTCGGTGAGACGGCGCTGCCGCTCGGCACCGCGGAATTTGCCTCCGCGTTGCTGACCGCCAAGGCGTCCGGCGCCAAGGTGATCGCCTTCGCGCTCGCCGGCCATGACCTCCTAAGCTGCATCAAGCAGGCGGCGGAGCTCGGCATCGGCCGTAGCGAGCAGCGGCTCGGCGCGGTGATCATGTACGCGCAGGATGTCCACGCGCTCGGCCTGCCGACGGCACAGGGCCTGCAACTGGCCGAATCGTTCTATTGGGACCTGAATGACCGCAGCCGGTCCTTCGCCAAACGCATGCTGCCGCGCACCGGCGGCGTGCCGTCCAACATGGGCCAAGCCGGCGCGTATTCCTCCGTGCTGCACTACCTGAAAGCGGTGGCGGCACTCGGGCCGGAGTCAGCAAAGGCCTCCGGCCGCGCCACCGTCGCGCGCATGAAGCAGATCCCGATCGAAGACGACGTGCTGACCAATGCCCGCATCCGCGAGGATGGCCGCGTGGTCAGCGACGTCTATCTGTTCGAGGTCATGAAACCCGACGAAAGCAAGGGTGAGTGGGACCTGTATCATGTCCGCCGGAAGCTCGGCCCGACCGAGGCTTGGCGTCCGATGTCCGAGGGTGGGTGCCCGCTGGTTAGTGGGTAAAAAAGCATTGGGCTCTATCCCACATCCCACCCCGCTTCCAAGCATTGGGGGCTGTCGCCCCGTTAAACCCTTTATTTAGGTTAGGCGCTCCCGGGCGCTACCCGGGCGGGGTTTGAGGCGGCGCCCCAGCCTTCCTGAAGGCCTGAAAGGGCTGGATCACTACGGAACTCCTCAACCAGAAAATCAATAACCGCTCGGGTTCGCGGCGCCAGGTTGCGCTGGCTTGGATAGATGGCGTGGACCGCGACGGGTGCCGGATGCCATGCCGAAAGAACGTTGCACATGGTTCCGGAGCAGAGCTCGGCGTGGATCAGCCAGCCGGGCAGCAGCGCCAGCCCCAGACCCGAGGTCACGGCGGCGCAGGCGGCATCGACGCTGTTGGTGCGGAACGGGCCGCCGACCTCGATTTCCCTCGCGTCCTCGCCGCTTTCAAGCCGCCAGGTATTGGAATGGGCGACCCGGTTGACCAGGATGCAGTCATGGCCGGCAAGGTCCTCGGGGGTCCGCGGTTCGGGCCGCCGAGCGAGGTAGTCCGCCGAACCCACCACGATCAGCGAGATGGTGCCGATGCGGCGCGCGATCAGCGAGGTCTCGGTGAGCTCGCCAAGCCGCACGGCGACGTCGATGCCGTCATGGACAAGATCGGAGATGTGATCGCTCATCACCAGGTCGATCTTAAGTTCCGGATAGCGCGCCAGCAACCGGTGCAGGCGGGGCGCTAGGCCGACGCGCCCGAAGGTGACGCCGGCGCCGAGCCGGACCAGGCCGGCGAGCCCGGACTGGCGGCCGACTGCGCCCTCCGCCCGCTCGACCGACTCCAGCACCAGGCGGGCATGACCGAGCAGGTCCTGGCCGTCCTCGGTGAGGGCGAGGCTGCGAGTGGTGCGATGCAGCAGGCGGGCGCCAAGATGTTCCTCCAGCGAGACGAGCTGGCGGGAGATGGCGGGCTGGGTGACGCCCAGCTCCCGCGCGACGGCGGTGAAGGAGCGGGTTTCGGCGACCCGGAGGAAAACACGCAGGGCAGCGAGCAGGTCCATGGCATCAGCACTCCGACGGTTGGAAGGTCATTCCATACCTATCGGCATAGGTGTTGTGTCGAGCCCGCGCATTCAATCGGCTGATGCATGGTGCCACCTCCCCGTCTGACGAAGCCCCGATGAAGGCTCCTTCGCCAACCGCAACCCGAAGTCGCCGCCGCAAGCGACGCCACCAGGAGACCTTATCATGCGCAACATCCTCTTTGCCGCCATGGCGACTTTGGCCGTCGTGTTCTCGGGTCCGGTCCGCTCCGACATTCCGGCTCCCGGCCATCATGGCCCGGCGGTTCCGGCCATCGTGAACGACTTTGGCGGGCTTGGCTGAACAGTTGGGCGTAAGCCCGACTTGAGGATCAAGGCTGGCCGGTGGAGCAAGCTCCGCCGGCTTTCCTTGAGAGGAGGCTGGAATGTTACGGACCGCCCTAGCCATTGCGCTAACCGCCCGGTTGCTTGGTGGCTTGGCGTGGGCTAGTGGGCTGCCTACTCCTGCTGGGCCGACGCCCGCCGGCTACAAGGATCCGGCGCTGCTATGCGAATTCCAGCGTCAGGTGGTGTTCCATGCGCCGGAGGAATGGACGATCGCGCGATCAATGCGGAATGTGCCGCGACCTGACCTTCGCGGACGCGTGGTCAGCGATTTGTGTCCGTTCGTGGGCAAGAAACGCGCCAAGAGCAAAGGCAACTAAGACCTGTATCACGGCCGCCATTTGAGGCAGAGTCCCATGCTTGTCTGCCGTTGGCGTGGCATTGGAAAACCGTCTGGCGGAACATCCGCCATAAATACGCCGGCATCACGCTGCGTGAGCCTCTCATGTAAGCAAGAGGTCGAGTTTCGACCTTCGTTGCCTGGGTTACTTGTCAGGGAACCTGGACGGCTTCGATGGCTTGAGCAGCATGGACTCAGTAGAAACTCATGCCGGGCCACGCTCCGGACCTCACACCCAGACTGGCAGACGGGAAGTGTCCCTTGTTCTTGCCGGCGGCATTGCGCTAGGCGCCTACGAAGCCGGTGCCTACGCGGAGTTGCATACACACGCGGACATGCGCCCGGCCTGGCTGGCGGCATCCTCCATCGGCGCGGTGAATGCCGCGATCATCGCCGGTTCGCCGCCCGATCAGCGCGTCGCGCGGTTGCGTCAATTCTGGGAGGCGACGGCCGATGATCCGCTGCCGTTCACCTCGTTCTGGTTCGGCGTCCCTGCGTCAGGGTTTTGGCGGCAGGCGCTGAACGAGCGCAGCGCGATGGACGCGTTGCTGTATGGCCGGCCCGGGGTGTTCCGCCCGCGCCTGGCGCCCGGCTTCCAGGTTGGCGTCCAGGATGTCCGCGCGCTGTTCGACCTTGCGCCGCTGCGCGACCGACTGAACGACATCATCGATTTCGATTTGCTGAACGGTTATAGAAGCCGGGGAACAACGCGTCTCAGTGTGTCCTGCACGGACGTTGTCAGCGGTGACCGGGTGGTGTTCGACACCGGCCGGGGCGACTGCATCGGCGTGGACCATATATTGGCGTCGAGTGCGCTGCTGCCGCTGTTCGCGCCGATCGAGATCGACGGACGGCTGCTGGGCGACGGTGCGCTGGCGGCGAACACCCCGCTTGACCTGGTGCTGGATGATAACGCGGACGATGACCTGCTGTGCTTCGTGGTGGAGTTGTTTGAACGCAGCGGCAGCCGTCCGCAGACCCTGGCCGCTTCGGCCAATCGGGCCGGCGACCTGATATTCGGTAACCAGACCCGCCGCATCCTGGAGGGGCGCCAGCGCGAGTACCGGCTGCGGCATCTGATTGGGACGCTTGCCAGCCACCTTCCGGCTGGGCTTGAAAACGATCCGGACGTTGCGGCCGTGGTGGCTGAACGGCGAACCGGCCGGGCGACGGTTGCCATCATGGCCTACCGGGGCGGACTCGACGAAGCCGGGTTGCTGAAGGCGTTCGATTTCTCCCGCGCGACGCTGACCGACCGTTGGCAGGCGGGCGAGGCCGCGATGCGCGATGCGATAACTAGGGTAGCGGCAGCCCCCGCGGATGCGGCGCTCACCGTGATCGATGTTCGATAGGCAAGAGCGGAGAGCGTTGCTTGATCGGGATGATCTCGCCGCGCGAGTGGGCCGGTCGATGGTGATGACGACTAGACCATCATCGTGCTCGGCCGGAACTTCAGGTTCGTGCGTCGCTCAGGTTTTTTCCGGATGGAACACCGGCAGGGCGGTCCCGAGCTCGTTGCGCTCGAAACTTACTTTGACCGGCAGGCCGAGCTGGGGGTGGCCGAAGGATCAAGCCGGCCCACGCCGCGCGGGCCTTCCTCCAGATCGACGATCACCAGCGTGTAGGGCAGATCCGTTTTGAACCAAGGCATGAAGGCATGGTGAGCAACGGTCCAGCTATGCACGGTGCTGCGCCCGGTGGCCTCGACCTACTCGACGCCGAGTGAGTAGGAATGCTCGCAGACCAGTTGCGGGTAGTGCCGGAACTTCCTGCATCCGGTGCATCGTTGCAGACGCAACCTGCCATCCGCGGCCGCATCCCAGTAGGGCTGCGACTGCGTGTCGGGGTGGGGAACCGGCTTGGCTTCGACCGTGTCGTTCATTTCTCTAACCCCGCGCCACTATAGCCATGGCGCCATCGCCCATGTCGCCGTAGCCGGTCACCAGCCCAATTGCCGCATTCGCCACCTGCGCCTGGCCGCCTTGCCCACGCAGTTGGCGCACAAGCTCGACGATGTGGTTCATGCCGAGCATGTGGCCCTGTGAGAGAAGTCCGCCATCATGTCCGTGGCCACGCGCTGCATCCGCTGGGCGAGGTCGAGTTCTCCGCCTACCTGGCCCAGGCCCAGCAGTCGGGCGCTAGCATCCTTGGCCTGGCGACCTCCGGCGCGCCGATGATGAACGCGCTCAAGCAGCTCCACGAGTTCGGTCTCGACAAGACCATGCGGCCGGCGGCGTTGCTGACCGACATCACCGACCTGCGCGCGCTCGGCCTCCCGGCAACGCAGGGGTTGCTGTTCGTGGTCGCGTTCTACTGGGACCAGAACGATGCGACCCGCGCCTTCGCCGAACGTTTCAGGAAAATCCATGGCGCGATGCCGGCGATGTTCCAGGCCAGCGTCTATGGCGCCGTGACGCATTACCTCAAGGCAATCGATGCGGCGAACACCGACGAGGCGCACGCCGTATGGCGAGGATGCGGGCCACGCCGATCAACGACTTCATGACCACCAACGGCCGTATTCGCAAGGATGGCAGGGTGATCCGGGACCTCTATCTAATGAAGGTCAAGACGTCGGCCGGAGTCGCGCGGTGAGTGGGACTTCGCGAGCGTGATCGCGACAATTCCCAGTGACCAGGCGTTCCGCCCCCTGGCGGAGAGCGAGTGCCCCTTAGTACATCACTAAACGCCGCAGATCGCATGTGTGTATTTCACGCCTAAGAGGATGCGGTCCAGGGTGCTACCCTGGCGGGGTTTGGGGCAGAGCCCCGTACTTATGCTAACAAAAGGAGTTCCATAATGACGAACGACTTGGACGCGATAGTCATCGGGGCCGGTTTTGCCGGGCTCTACCAACTGCTCTGCCTACGTGACCGGCTGGGGCTTTCGGTGCAGGTGCTGGAGGCCGGCGAGGGCGTGGGCGGCACCTGGTACTGGAACCGCTATCCCGGCGCGCGGTGTGATTCCGAAAGCCATGGCTACTGCTACTCGTTCTCCGAGGAGCTGCAGCAGGAATGGGAGTGGTCGGAGCGCTATCCGGGCCAGCCCGAGATCATGCGCTATCTCAACCACGTCGCGGACAAGTTCGACCTCAAGCGCAGCATCCGGTTCGACACGAGGGTCGTAGGTGCGCGCTACGATGAAGCGAGCAACCGGTGGCACGTGCGCACCGACGCGGGCGAGGAATTCAACACGAAGTTCCTGATCACCGCGGTTGGCTGCCTGTCCACGGCGAACGTGCCCAAAATCTCCGGCCTGGATGATTTTGGCGGCGACTGGTACCACACGGGGCAATGGCCGCATGAAGGCGTCGATTTCACAGGCAAGCGGGTTGGCATCATCGGCACCGGCTCGACCGGCATCCAGGCGATTCCGGTGATCGCCCAGACCGCAGCGCATCTGACCGTGTTCCAGCGCACCGCCAACTACAGCGTGCCGGCGCAGAATGCGCCGCTGACGCCGGAGGCCAAGCGCTACTTCAAGGACAACATGGCGGAACTTCGCCGGGTGATGCATTCGAACGCCAACGGCCAGCCGTTCATGGTTTCGGAGCGGATGGCGCTGGCAACCCCGGCGGAGGAGCGCATGGCGCTGTACGAGGCGGCGTGGGAGAAGGGCGGGTTGGAATTCCGCGCCACCTTCCAGGACCTGCTGGTTGATCGCGCCGCCAACGACACTGCTTCCGACTTCATCCGGACCAAGATTCAGACCATCGTCAAGGACCCGGAAACGGCGGCGCTGCTGTCGGACATCGACCATCCGTACGCCGCCAAGCGGCCACCGATCGATACGCATTATTTCGAGACCTACAACCGCGACAACGTGACTTTGGTGAACGTCAAGGCGGCGCCGATCGAGCGGATCACGCCGACCGGGATCGCGACCCGGAATGGCGAGTATCCGGCGGACATCATCGTCTTCGCCACCGGCTTCGACGCCATGACCGGGCCGATGCTGCGCATGGACATACGGGGGCGAGACGGGGTGTCGCTGGCCGACACCTGGCAGGCGGGCCCGCGCAACTACCTGGGTCTGCAGATCGAAGGCTTCCCAAACCTGTTCACCATCACTGGGCCGGGAAGCCCATCGGTGCTGTGCAACATGCCGGTGGCGATCGAGCAGCATGCCGAGTGGATTTCCGGTTGCATCGCCCACATGCGCGAGCAGGGTCTGGAGCGGATCGAGGCCATGCCGGACGCGTCGGACGCATGGATGGAACAGGTCAACGCCGCCGCCAACGCTACGTTGCTGCCGCAGGCGACGCATTCCTGGTATCTGGGCGCCAACGTGCCAGGCAAGCCGCGCATTTTCATGCCCTATGCCGGCGGCATGGCGCGCTATCGCCAGATCTGCGCCGAAATTGTGGCCAACAACTACGAAGGGTTCGCGCTGACCGGCTGATGCCAGGCTTGAGGACGCCAGGCTTAAGGATGCCGGGCTTTAAGCCTCGGCTTCCTCACGCTTCAGCAGCGCGTCGTCGATCTGGACCAGCAGGCGGTGAAAATCGACCGGCTTCGGGTGGTAGTCGTCACATCCGGCGGCCAGGGCCTTGGCACGATCGCCCGCCATGGCGTGTGCCGTCAATGCGATGATGGGGGTTGACACGTTGTCGCTCCGCAGGGTGCGCGCGACCGTCCAGCCGTCCAGGATCGGCAAATCGAGGTCGAGCAGGATGATGTCGGGCGCCTCCAGCCCAGCCTGATCAAGCGCCTGGCGGCCGTCATGCGCGAGCACGACCTCAAAGCCGTGGCGGCGCAGCCGACGCGACAGGAAATCCCATAGCTCCTCATGGTCCTCGACCAGCAAGACCTTGGTCACGCGGCTTTGCTCCCGTGTTGTTCACCGTGCAACGCTCGGTGGGGTAGCCGAGTTCACTGCTTGCATTCAAGCAATGGACGGCTGACCCGCGCTCTGCGGGGGCGCGTGGAGGAAGCTGCCCGATGTCCGACCTGAGCGAAACCGAAACCACCCCGCAACCCGGCCTCGCCGCCCGCCATCCCGGCCTCGCCGCGCTGAACGCCGCCGCCGTAGTGGTCGCGGCGCTGTATCTCGGGCGCGACCTGCTGGTGCCAGCGGTGCTCGCGGTGCTGCTCGCCTTCGTGCTGGCACCCATCGTCGCCGGGTTGCAGCGCCTCCGCCTCGGCAAGGCCCCCGCCGTGCTGATCGCGGTGGCGCTCGCGTTTGTCGTAATTTCCGGGATCGGCATCGTCGTCGGCCAGCAGGCGGCAACGTTGGCCAGAAGCCTGCCCAGCTACCGCGACACCATCCAGGACAAGGTGAAATCGCTGACCACCGGGACCGCCCTGGTGGAGCGTCTCAACAGCTCGGTCCATTCGCTGCTGAACGGCGCCAGCGAGAGCGCGGCCGTGGTGAAGCCCGATCCACCGCGCGCACCGCCGGCCC
>JANXRT010000467.1 GCA_025356735.1 Acetobacteraceae bacterium
GTCAGGCTGGTGATGCAGGACCTCGGCGTCTCCTCCAGCTAGCGGAATTTAAAGGATATGCGGTGGTGGGATCGTATCGAGCAGACGCTCGTCGGGCTGCTTGGTGCCTGCGCGCTGATCGTCGGCATGGTCCAGGTGATCGGCCGCTACCTGACCCCTAATCACGCCATCGGCTGGGCCGAGGAGGTGATCGTCTATCTGATCATCTGGGCGGTCATGATCGTCTCGTCGCAACTAGTACGCAGCGACGGCCACGTTCGGCCAGACCTCGTCCTGCGGCTGCTGCCGCCGCAGGGTCAGCGCGTGATGGAAGCTTTTAACTGCCTGGTCGCGCTGGCCTTCTGCTTTGGGATGATCTGGTATGGCTGGGAGATCGTCTCGGCATCCTGGCTGCTTGAGGAAACCAGCTCGACCGATCTCGGCTTCCCGATGTGGATTTACTACGCCGCCCTGCCGACTGGCGGCGTGCTGATGTTTGTCCGCTACGTCATCCGGCTGATCCGCTACCTGTTCTACTACGATCCGGCGACGATGACGGTCGGCCACGCCATCGCGCACGAAATGCCGCTCGACATGCGCGATTCGGACGGTTCGCCGAAGATTGCCGTGGTCACCAAATAACCATGTGGGCCGCTGGGTTCCTGCTTCTGTTCTTCGGCCTGCTGTCGGCCGGAACGCCGATCTTCCTGGTGCTCGGCATGTGCGCCGCGGTGCTCTATTTCGTTTCGGGCGAGCCGCTGATCGGCGTTGCTCAAGTCATCATCGACCACCTCAATTCCTCCACCCTGATGGCGCTGCCGCTATTTGTGATGGCGGCGGCGTTCATGCGCCATGGCGGGGTCGCCAAGGCGCTGGTCAACGTCGCGATCGCCTGGCTCGGCGGCATCCGTGGCTCGCTCGGCCTTGTCACGGTGGTTGCCTGCACCCTGTTCGCGGCGATCTGCGGCTCGTCGGTCGCGACGGCACTGGCGATGGGCACCATCCTGCTGCCGGCGATGATCGAGCGCGGCTATCCACGCAGCTTCGCGCTTGGCGTGATTGGCGCGTCGGGCACCATCGGCATCGTCATTCCGCCATCGCTGGCGCTGATCCTGTATGGGATCGTCGCCGAGCAATCGGTGCCGCGGCTGTTCCTGGCCGGCATCCTGCCCGGGCTGCTGCAGGCGGTCGCGTTCTTCGGCTGGGTCTGGTACGACGCAAAACGGCGGAATTTCCCCAAGGAAGACTGGCTGCCGATGGCCGAACGGCTGCGGGTGACGTGGTACGCCCTGCCCGCCCTTTCGGTGCCGGTGGTAGTGCTGGTCGGCATCTATGGTGGGCTCGTTACCGTGACCGAGGCTGCGGCGGTTTCTGCCGTGGTCGCGCTGCTCATCAGCCTGTTTTTCTATCGCGGCTTTCACTGGACCCGAACCCTGTGGGTGATCGCCGACGCGCTGCGCTCGGCCGGAACCATCATGCTGATCGTCGCCAGCGCGCTGGCCTTCGGCCACTGGATGACATCGTCCGGCATTCCCGCGAAGCTGGTCGATTTCGTGCTGACCCATCATTTCTCGACATGGGAATTCCTGCTGACCATCAACGTGCTGCTGCTGGTGCTGGGCTGCTTCCTGGAAGTTGTCGCAACCCTGCTGCTGGTGCTGCCGATCCTGGCCCCGGCACTGATCCCGCTCGGCGTCGATCCGGTGCATTTCGCCATCATCTTCACCCACAACATGGAAATCGGACTGATCCACCCGCCGGTCGGGCTCAATCTGTTCGTGCTCTCGACCATATCCAACGCTCCGGTCGGCGAGGTCATCCGCGGCATCCTGCCGTTCCTGATCCTGCTACTGATCGTGCTTGGGATCATCACCTACGTGCCAATCCTGACGCTTTGGCTGCCGAACGCGGTCTATGGTCATTGACGATGAACGGCGCCGGGTTGCCGCAACAAGTAAGTTGCGTCAATTAGCGGCCAAGTCTGACGAATTTGGGGGTTCCAGGATGCTTCGCCGTTCCGTTGTCGTCATCGCGGCGCTTGCCTCGATATTATTCGTTCCTGCCCGGGTCGAAGCTCAGACCGCTCCCGCCGAGATAAGGATCGGCCATCCCTATGCGGGCTCGGGCCCCTACGCCTCGATCTCGATGCCGGTCTATCTTGGGCTGAAATTGTGGGTTGACCGAACCAACGAAGCCGGTGGCGCGTTCGTAAAACCGTTCAACAAGAAAATTCCGCTGAAGCTGATCGCCTATGACGACCAGAGCTCGACCGCCACGGCGGCTACCCTGGTCAACCAGCTGATCACCCAGGATCACGTCGATATGCTGGTGTCCGACAGCGGTTCGGTGCTGACCTCGGTCGCGGTGCCGATCGCGCGCGACCATAAGCAGCTGCTGTTCAACCCGACCGGCACCGGAGCCGCGTTCTTCACCAAGGACAACCCCTACGTGGTGCTGCTGGCCGACCCAGCTTCGACCGTGTGGCCGAAATACATTTCCGAATTGCTCGGCAACTCGGCGAAAACCGCCGGCATCAAGCGTGTGGCTTTGCTCTACGCCACCAACGACTTTACCGGTACGCAGGCAAGCACCATCCGCAACTACATCAAGGCGCACGCCGATACCGGGCTGGAGTTGGTCTATGACCAGGGCGTGCCGACCGCGACCTCCAATTACACGGTGCTGATCAACAACGTCGCCGCGACCAATCCCGACGCCGTGGTGGCGCTCGGCTATGTCGGCAACGACATCGCCTTCCTGCGCAACCTGCAGGATAGCGGCCAGAAGTTTCCATTCCTGTTCATGATCTATCCCGGCGTCGAGAAGGAGGAGCTGCTGAAGAACGTCGGCGCCACCGGAATGGAGGGAGTCTTCACCTACGCGATGTCCACCGAAATCGAGTATAAGCCGAACTTTGGAATGACCGCGGCAGAGTATAAGAAAGCCTGGCACGACACCTATCCAGACGGAAAATACGAGTTCGGCTTCAACGCCATCGCCGGCTACACCGTCGGCCTGGTTCTCGAACGCACGCTTGCCACCACCGAGAGCCTGGACCAGTTGGCGTTACGCGCCGCGGTGCAGGGCCTTTCGGGCAAGCTCACGACTTTGGATGGGCCGTTCGAGGTCGATGCAGAGACCGGCGCCCAGCTTGGCGAGATCACGCCGGTTGGGCAGCTTCGCGCGGGCGGCAAGATGGAAGCGGTGTGGCCGCTTGATCTTGCCAATGGAAAGCCGACCTTTGGCAAGAAGTAGCGGCCAGCACCTACCTGGAACGATGTCTTGTTGATCGGCGCGCTACTTTCCGGCCTCGTCTTCGGGCTGTATTTCACGCTTGTCGGTCTGGGCCTGAACCTGGTGTTCGGCGTCATGCGCATCGTCAACCTGGCGCATGGCGACTTCCTGATGCTGGGCGCCTTCGCCGCCTACTGGATGTTCGCGCTGTTCGGCCTGCATCCGCTTTACGCCGCGCTGGCGGTGCTAGTGGTGTTCGTCGTGCTCGGCCTGCCGATCTACTATCTGATCGTGCCACGGCTGCAGATGGCACGGGACGCCGAGATGCTGTCCATCATCCTGTTCTTCGGCCTGTCGCAGATGATCGAGGCGGTGACCAGCATCGCTTTCGGCACCACTGAGCGCTCCATTCCGGGCCGGGTGCTTGGCACCGGGCCGGTGACGATCCTCGGCCAGCGGCTGCCGTCCGCCTGGGTATTTGGCGCGGCAGTGAGCGCCATCGCGGTCGCCTGCGTGTACCTGTACCTTTATCGCACCCGCCTTGGCAGCCTGACCCGCGCCGTCATGGTGTCGCGCGACGAGGCACTGGCGACCGGCATCGACGTGCACCGCGTTTCTGCCCTCGCTTTCGGCATCGGCATCGCGCTGGCGGGCATCGCCGGCGTGTTCGCGCCCTTCATGCTGGGATCGGTGACGCCGGCGCTCGGCCCCGAGATCAACGTTGCCGCCTTCGCGGTGATCGTCGTCGGCACCCTGGGCAATCCGCTCGGCACCGTCCTTGGCGGCATCATCTACGGCGTCGGGCTGATGCTGATGCAGACCTATTTCAGCTCATGGGCCAACATACTTCCGAACCTCCTGCTGATCGCGGTGCTGCTGTTCCGCCCTGAAGGGCTTCTCGGCCGGGCTACGCGTCGTGCATAGGGTGTTCAACGACCTAGGTCTGGCCGTGCTTGTTGTCGTCGCGATGGCGGTGGCGCCGTCGATCTACTCGAACCAGCTTCTGCTGTTCAACTTCGTCATGTTCCTGTCGCTGGCCCAGGGCCTGAACGTCATCTACGGCTTCACCGGCTACCTGCCGTTCGGCTATGTCGGGTTTTTCGGCGCTGGCGCCTACGGTTTCGCGCTCGCGGTGATGCACCTCGGCTTCGGACCGCCCGGCGCCATGGCGGTCGGCGCTGCGGCGGCCGTGGTGCTGGCGCTCATCCTGACCCCACTGTTCCGGCTGTCCGGCGCTTATTTCGCAATTGCCAACCTGGCAGCGGCGCAGGCGGTATATGAGGTTGTCGCCAACCCGGCGCTGGAGGACGTCACCAAGGGCCCCTACGGCGTGTCGTTGTCAGGCGTGTTCGCGCCCAACGCGAGCTACGCGGCTGCGGTCGCCATCCTCGCCTTCACGCTGCTGCTGGTGGTGTGGCTGCGCAACTCGCAATTCGGCCTCAGCCTGCGTGCGATCAAGGAGGATCCGATCAGCGCTGCCATGGCCGGGGTGTCGGTAGTCCGCGGTCGCACCATCGCCTGGCTGCTTTCCGCCCTGATCGCCGGACTGGTCGGCGGCAGCTTCGCCTGGGAGGTTTCGGTGTTCTACCCGGAAACCGCCTTCAGCCCGCAGTTCTCGATCTTCGCGGTGGTCTTCGCCCTGTTCGGCGGCACCGCCACCCTGACCGGCCCGCTGCTTGGCGTTTTTATCCTGTACGGCGTCTACAACTGGATCGGCATCTCGGTGCCGCAGTATTTCCAGCTCATCTACGGCACCTTGATTGTCGCCCTGGTGCTGTTCCTGCCGAACGGCTTGGTTTCCCTGCTGACGCGGCGAGGCATCCGTGTCCCCTGACGCCAAACTCCTGCATGTCGAAAAGCTGGAAAAGCGCTTTGGCGGCTTTCGCGCACTCGACGGCGTCAGCTTTGATTTGCTGCCAGGTGAGGTGCTTGGTCTGGTTGGCCCCAACGGCTCCGGCAAGACCACATGCATCAACGTGATTTCCGGCCTTTATGGCGGTGATGGCGGCCAAGTCGTGTTTGAGGGCGCGCGCATCGACGGCACCGCCATGCACAAGTTGGCACGGCTCGGCATCAACCGCACCTTCCAGTCGCCGAAACCGTTCCTGTCGCTGACGGTGCGCGAGAACGTCGAAATTTCGGCGCGCTACGGCCACGCTGGCGGTGCTGCCATCGATCTAGACGGGTTGCTGGCTTCGCTCGAACTCGACGCCCATGCCCACCGCGCCGCCGAGGACCTCAACAGCGCCCAACAGAAGACCCTCGACCTCGCCCGCGCGCTCGCTACCGCACCGCGATTGCTGCTGGTCGACGAGCTTGCCGCCGGGCTCAACCCAGCCGAACTCGACCGCATGGCAATTCGGCTGCGCACGCTCGCCGACCGAGGCATGGCGATGCTGGTGGTCGAGCACCTGATGGGCTTCATCGACAAGGTCACCGACCGTGTCGTGGTGCTCAATGCGGGCCGGGAGATCTTCGGTGGCACCCTGGCACAGGCGACCCAAGATCCCGATGTGATCCGGGTGTTCCTCGGTGGCAGCCATGGCGGATAGTCTTTTCAGCGCCGCTGGCATCGAAGCCGGCTACGGAAGGGTTCAGGTGCTATGGGGTGCGGGGCTGGATGTCGGCGTCGGCGAAAGCGTTGTGCTGCTCGGCCCCAACGGCGCCGGAAAAACCACTTTGCTCAAGGTTCTGATCGGCCTGATGCCGGCCTGGTCCGGCACTCTCAGCTTCGCCGGCAAGCCGATCACAGGTTTACGCACCGACAAGCGGGTGCGCCTTGGCTTATCCTACATGTCGGAGTTGGGCGTCTTCCCCGGCCTTTCGATCGAGGAGAACCTTCACATCGGCGGCCAGTTCGTGTCCAAGGCAACCTTGCGCGTCCGCATGGACGAGCTTTATTCCGCCTTTCCCGATCTCGCCGCACGCAAATCGGCACTCGCCGGCAGTCTGTCGGGCGGCCAGCGCAAGATGTGCGGCATTGCCAAGGCGCTGGCCGCCGGGCCGCGCTTGCTCATCATGGACGAGCCCTCGGCTGGGCTTTCTCCGCTGTTTGTCTTCCAGGTGATCGAGATCCTTGGCCGGTTCCGCTCGACCGGGCTGTCACTGCTGATCGCCGAGCAGAACGTCGCGTTCCTCGACCTCGCCGACCGCGTCTTTACTTTGGAGAACGGCCGCATCGGCTTTGAGGGCACGGTCGCGGCGCTGCATCAGGATGACGCTCTGCACCGGGCGTATTTTGGTCTAGGATAGACGCCAAGACGGAGGAAAGAATGACCGGCAATCCGGCCTATCTCGCCGGCCTCGACAAGAACGAGGCCAACTATGCTGCCCTCTCGCCGCTCGGCTTCATCGAGCGTGCCGCCTACGTCTATCCCGACAGCCTGGCGGTGGTGCATGGCGCCCACCGGAAAACCTGGCGCGAGACCTATAGGCGATGCCGCCGGCTCGCCTCCGCCCTGTCGCGCCACGGCATCGGCAAGAACGACACCGTGGCGGTAATGGCGCCGAACATCCCGGCCTTGTACGAGGCGCATTTCGGCGTGCCGATGTGCGGCGCGGTGCTCAACGCGCTCAACACTAGGCTCGATGCCGAAACCATTGCCTTCATGCTGCGCCATGGCGGCGCGCGGGCACTGATCACCGACGGCGAGTTCGCCGGCACCATCCGCCGAGCGCTGGAAACACTGGGCGAGAAAATCCTGGTCATCGATATCGACGATCCCGAATTTCCCGCTGGTCCGCGCGTCGGTACCATCCGCTACGAGGATTTTCTTGACGAGGGCGATCCGGACTACGCCTGGCAGAACCCGGCCGACGAGTGGGACGCGATCGCGTTGAACTACACCTCCGGCACCACCGGCGATCCGAAGGGCGTGGTCTATCACCATCGCGGCGCCTACCTGAACGCCGTCTCCAACATCGTGAACTGGGGCATACCCCAGCACGCGGTCTATCTCTGGACCCTGCCGATGTTCCACTGCAACGGCTGGTGCTTCCCATGGACCATCGCCGAGCGCGCCGGCACCAACGTGTGCCTACGCCGGGTCGAGGCGAAGGCCGCGCTCGACCTGATTGCCGCCGAACGCGTCACCCACATGTGTGGCGCCCCGATTGTGTACTCGCTCCTTGTCCATGCCCCGACCGAGATGCGCTCCCGTATCGACCACGTCGTTGCCGGCCAGGTTGCCGGCGCATCGCCCCCCGCGTCGCTGATCGAGGCTTGCGAGGCCGCCGGCTTCGATCTCACCCATGTCTATGGCCTGACCGAGACCTATGGCCCCGCCTCGGTCTGCGCCAAGCAGGTCGATTGGAAAGACCTCCTCATCGATCAGCGTGCCGATCTCAACAGTCGTCAGGGTGTCCGCGTGCCGATGCAGGAGGCGATGGCGGTGCTCGATCCGGAAACGCTGGCGCCGGTGCCGTGGGACGGCGAAACCATGGGCGAGATCATGTTCCGCGGCAACATTGCCATGAAGGGCTATCTGTCGAATCCCGCGACGACGGAGAAGACTTTCGAGGGCGGCTGGTTCCACACCGGCGACCTCGCCGTGACCTATCCCGACGGCTACATGAAGATCCGCGACCGCTCCAAGGACATCATCATCTCGGGCGGCGAGAACATTTCGTCGATCGAGGTAGAGGAGGCGCTCTACCGCCACCCGGCCGTGATGGCAGTCGCGGTAGTCGCCCGGCCGGACGAGAAATGGGGCGAGACGCCGTGCGCCTTTATCGAGCTGCGTCCCGGCTCCGACGTGACCTCGGCCGAGCTGACAGCGTTCTGCCGGGAACGCATGGCGCACTTCAAGGTGCCGCGAAAATTCCTGTTTCAGGAGCTACCGAAGACTTCGACCGGCAAAATACAAAAATTCGCCCTGCGCGAGATCGCGAGGGTTCTCTCGGAGCAGCCTGCATGACCGACTATTCGGCGCCCCTGCGCGACATCCGTTTCCTCATGTCCGAAGTTGTCGGCCTGAACCGCATTGCCGCCCTGCCCGGCTTCGAGTTGGCGACGGCAGAGTTAGTCGATGCTGTGCTGGAGGAGGCCGGCAAGTTTGCGAAAAACGTGCTCGGGCCGTTGAACCAGCCTGGCGACACCAACGCGCCGACGCTGGCCGACGGTGTCGTCACCACCGGCGCCGGGTTCGCCGACGCCTACGCCCAATTCGTCGTCGCCGGCTGGAACGCGCTCGGCGCCGACCCGGAATATGGCGGGCAAGGGCTGCCACGCCTAGTCGCCGCCGCCGTGGACGAGATGTGGCAGTCGGCCAACCTGGCGTTCGGCCTGTGTCCGCTGCTGACCCGCGGCGCGATCGAGGCGCTACATTTCTGCGGCACCGAGGCGCAGAAGGCGACCTATCTGCCCAAAATGGTCGAGGGCAGCTGGACCGGCACCATGAACCTGACCGAACCGCAGGCCGGCTCCGACCTATCGGCCGTGCGCACCCGGGCCGTGCCGGACGGCGACCATTTTCGATTGTTCGGCACCAAGATCTACATCACCTACGGCGAGCATGATTACACCGACAACATCGTTCACCTCGTCCTCGCCCGGCTGCCGAACGCGCCCGAGGGGGTGAAAGGCATCTCGCTGTTCGTGGTGCCGAAGTTCCTGCCCGATGCCGAGGGCAATGCCGGCACGCGCAACGATGTCCTGTGCGTTTCGCTGGAACATAAGCTCGGCATTCATTCCAGCCCTACCGCCGTGCTGGCCTACGGCGACAATGACGGCGCCGTCGGCTTCCTGCTCGGCGAGCCGAATCGCGGCCTCGAATACATGTTCGTGATGATGAACGCCGCACGCTTTGCAGTCGGCCTGCAAGGTGTCGCGATCGGCGAGCGCGCCTACCAGCAGGCGCTGGACTATGCCCGCGGCCGGGTGCAGGGCGTCGAGGTTGGCGTGCGCGGCGGCGGCAAGGTGGCCATCATCCACCACCCAGATATTCGCCGGATGTTGATGATGATGAAGGCGACAACCGAGGCCGGACGCGCCTTGGCCTACACCGCCGCCGCCGCCCTCGACATCGCAGCCAACCATGCGGATGCCCAACACCAGAGAAATGCCCAGGCGCGGGCCGAGCTGCTGATCCCGGTGGTCAAGGGCTGGTGCACCGAAAATTCCATCGAGATCGCCTCGTTGGGCATTCAAATTCATGGCGGCATGGGATTTATCGAGGCAACCGGTGCCGCCCAGCACCTACGCGACGCCCGCATCCTGACCATCTATGAGGGCACCACCGGCATCCAGGCCAATGACCTGGTTGGCCGCAAGATTGCTCGCGACGGCGGCCGGGCCGCGCGCGACGTTATCTCCGACGTTCACCAGACCCTCGCCGAACTCGCCAAGGCCGAAAACCCAGATCTTGCCGCGGTCCGCGCCGCACTCGCCGATGGCGTAGAGCATCTGACCGGCGCGGTTGCCTGGGTCGTGGGCAGCTACGCGACCGACCCGCGTATCGCACTCGCCGGAGCGGTGCCGCTGCTTCACCTGTTCGGCACCGTGCTCGGTGGCTGGCAGATGAGCCGCGCCGCCCTTGCCGCCCAGGCCTTGCTGGACAAAGGTGACAACGAGGATCGCGATTTCCTGGCAGCCAAGGTCAATACCGCGCGTTTCTTCGCCGATCATTCGCTACGCCGCGCTTCAGGTCTGGCCTATTCGGTGATGCATGGCGCGGCTGGGGTGTTAGCCCTCAATGAGGATGTGCAGTTCGCCGCGTAAGCATGGGGCTCTGCCCCAAACCCCGCAAAGGGGCTTGTCTCTTTGAACCCATTTTGTAAGGAGAAGTCCTTTGAATGATCTCGCGGCGATTGAGAGCCAGCTTCAGCTATATTTCGATGGGCTTTATGAAGGCGATGGCGACAAGATCGAAAAGGTGTTCCACGAGGCATCCAGCCTGTTCAGCGTCGCCGCGGACGGCAAGCTGAACGAACTGCCGCGAGCCCAATGGGTCGAGTGGATGAAAAGCCGCAAATCCAGCAAGGAACAGGGGCTTGAACGCAAGGACTGGATCGTCTCGATCGATCGGTCCGGCCCGAACACCGCCTTCGCCAAGGTTCACTGCCAGATCCCACCGCGCTACTTCACCGACTACTTGACCCTGGCGAAGCTATCGGACGGCTGGCGCATTGTCTCCAAGACGTTCCACACCGACATGCGATAGCCGATCCACCTCGTCCGTGTAACGGGTTAACACGGCAGGCGCCAAAGCCGCTCGCACCTGCGGGTCGAGCAGCGCGGCCAGCTCCGCTTCATGCTGGTAGTCCGGCATCAGCCCATCAAGCGTCGCGTCGCGGCCAGCCGCGGGATGAAAATAGATTTCGCTCAGGCCCGGCGGCAGAAGCCTGGCCAGCATGCATAGCCGGTCCGCGGTCATTGCGCCGCTCCAGGCAATTCCAAACATATGGTCGTTGGCAAGCATGCCGGCGCGCCGGACCTGGGCCCGTAGCAAGCGGCACCAAAAATGCAGTGCGCGGTCGCCAAGTCCCGGATGTTCGCCGCAGGCAGTCATCACGGCGGGCGGTTCGGCGGGGACACGCACCGCCCGCAGCCCGAACTCATGGCCGGTACGGATCAGCATGCGGCCGACAACCGGGTGCAGGTGCATGTGCTTATGGGCGTTGGCATGGTCGAGCGTCAGCCCGGTGGCGGCAAATGCCGAAAATTGCGCGCGGATTTCGGCGGCCAGCTGACGGCGCACGGCTGGACGGAAGAAGTAGTGGATGCCAAGTCGCAGCTGCGCTGACGGAAACCGGCCCGTGCTGTCGACCAGTTCAGGAATTGCGGCCGGCGGAAGCGTCGCCTGGCCCTCTATCACCACAAGATGCAATCCGACCCGCAAGCCTGGCATGGATCTGGCCCGCCGCACCGCGTCAGCGGCAGCCGGCGCGCCGACCATCAGGCTGGCGGCGCCAAGGATGCCCTGACGATGGGCGATTTCGATGCCTTCATTGACCGCGACGGAGAGCCCGAAATCATCCGCCGAGATTATGATACGAGGTTGGTAACCTAGGGGCGCCGAGCTCCTGGCGGAGTTGAGGGGCAGAGCTCCGCCTTCTTCCTGTTCACGCCGCCTTATGCCGCTCGCGAAGGAATTGGAAGAACTCGACCCCCTCACGCAGGCGTCGCTTCATCATCTGCGGGCTGCGGACCATCTCGTTGACGATGGAGGCAATCTTCGGCGCCCGGAAATAGAACTTCTTGTAGAACACCTCGACGTTGTCGAAGATTTCGGTGTGCGACAGATGCGGATAGGTCAGGGGCGCGATCTGGATGCCGTGCTCGTCGATCAGCTCGGCGTGCTCCACGTCAAGCCAGCCGTTTTCCAGCGCCTGCTTGTATAGGAACGTGCCGGGATAGGGTGCGGCGAGCGACACCTGCAAGGTGTGCGGATTGATTTCCTTGGCGAAGGTGATCGTCTCCTGGATCGTCTCGCGCGTCTCCCCCGGTAGGCCGAGGATGAAGGTGCCATGGATCTTGATGCCGAGCTCGTGGCAGTCCTTGGTGAACTGCCTGGCGGTGTCGATCAGCATGCCCTTCTTGATGTTGTGCAGGATCTGCTGATTGCCGCTCTCGTAGCCGACTAGCAGCAAGCGTAGGCCGTTATCCTTGAGTATCTTGAGGGTGGAACGCGGCACGTTGGCCTTGGCGTTGCACGACCAGGTGACGCCAAGCTTGCCGAGTTCCAGCGCAATCGCCTCGGCGCGAGGCAGGTTGTCGGTAAATGTATCGTCATCGAAGAAGAATTCGCGCACCTGGGGGAAGTCGATCTGCGCCTGGCGGATTTCGGCCGCGACATGCTCGGGGCTGCGCACCCGATAGCGATGGCCGCCGACGGTTTGCGGCCACAGGCAGAAGGTGCAGCGGGATTTGCAGCCGCGACCGGTGTAAAGCGACAGATAGGGGTGCAGCAGGTAGCCAATGAAGTAGTCCTCGATGTGCAGGTCACGCTTGTAGATTTCGGTCACGAACGGCAGCCGGTCCATATCCTCCAGCACCGCGCGGTCCTTGTTGTGGACGATGGCGCCGGCGGCATCGCGGTAGGAAATCCCGTCGATGGTCGCCCAATCGCGGCCCTCGGCCACTTCCAGGATGGTGAAATCAAACTCGTTGCGGGCGACGAAGTCGATGACCTTGCCCTGCTCCAGGCTCTCGGTTGATTGCACGGCGACCTTGGCGCCGACGAAGCCGATCTTGAGGTCGGGGTTCTCCAGCTTCATCGCCTCCGCCACCTTGACGTCGGAGGCGAAGGACGGCGTTGAGGTGTGGATGACGCAGAGCTCGAAGTCGCGTGCCTGGTCGGTGACGGCCTTCAGCCGGATGCGCGCCGGCGGGGCGTCGATCAGCTTACTGCCAGGCACCAGCGCCGCCGGCTGTGCCAGCCAGGTGGGATACCAGAACGACTTGATCTCGCGCTTGGCCTGGTAGCGCGAACCAGCGCCGCCATCGAATCCGTCGGTGGAGGGCGGCTGCAGGAACAGGGTCTTCATCATTGCGGGCTTAGTCCCTATGGAGCAAAGTCGGTGCGGCAAGCGATATGGCTGGCCGGTTGGCCGAGAACCCGGGCCGGGCGTTGGAGGGCAGCACGGGGCCGTCGGCCAGAAGCGAGTGGCCACGCCAGTCAACCTGGTCGCCAGCGTAGCTCGCGATCATCACCACCGCCGACATAAGCTCCCGCAGCGGCAAAAGCCAGAACGGAACGCGAAAGGCAAGGCGTGACACGGAGGGCACCATCGCGCGGTCGACGCATTCCGCTGCCAGTAGCCGTAGCAGCCAGACCATCGGGAAGGCGGCGATGGCCCATATTGCGCCACCGGAAACAGCAAGCGCCAGCACGGCCCAGATCAAAGGATATTGCAGGGAAGACGCTATAAACGCCGTCGGCTCCAACGCCCGGATGGTTCGCGCCCAGCGCAGCTCGTGACGAAAGAGGTCGCCGAGCCGGGATTCCGGCACGGTGGTGGTTGCAACAGTCTCAGCCAGGCGAACGGAGAGGCCAAGATTTTGTACAAGGCGACCCAACGCGTTGTCATCGGCGAGATGCCCGACCAGCGCCTCAAAGCCGCCGACTCGCCGCAACGTGGCGCGTCGTAGCATCATCGTGGCGCCGAGACAGTCCTGGCGTCCCAATCCGCGCGCCAACAAGGCGCCGGGCAGGAAGTAGTGCGTGATCGCCATGTTGCCGAGCGCGCAGACGATGCCGCGGTTGGCTGGCTGGCCGGTGTACAGAACGGTCGCAAGGCCAGTTCCCGGCGGTTCGAGCGCCGCGACCAACTGACGGAGGTAATCCGGGGCGACATGCAGGTCGGAATCGGCAATCGCCAACAAGTCGTGCTTCGCCGCTGGCAGCATGTTGATCAGATTGCCAACCTTGCGGTTTACGCCATGCCGGGCGGGATTGATCACAAGCGTCATATCCACCGCCGGGAATCGCGCGCTCAACCGCTCCACCACTCCTATCGCAGTATCCGATGCGCTCTGCACGCCGAACACGATCTGGTAGGTCGAGATGTCCTGCACGCAAAGCGAGGCCAGCGCTTCCTCCAGCAACGGCTCGTCACCATGCAGAGGTTTTAACAATGTGACGGCAGAGTCAGTAAGCGCAGCAGGCTTCACAGAGCGGCTGAAACGAAGCGCCAACCATGCGCCGGCCAGGGCCTGGAACACGCCTAGCCCAGCCAGCACGGCAGCTATGAAGGCAAACAGCATCATGAAGCGAGCTGACCACCGGAAAGATCAGCGACCTTCTTCTGTAGGCTGGTGATCAGTGGCTGGGCGGTAACCTGATTGCCGCCTTGGGTCAGCAAGGCCCGAAAATCGGAACGCTGCACGGCAACCCTGCTGATCGTGCCGTCCAGAAGAACGTCGATCGCCCGCCATCCTGCATCCATGCTGCGCATGACATAATCCAGCCGGACGGCGTCACCGGTGGGCGGACTCAGCCGCGTCGATACGACTTCATCCCGCCCGATGGAGCGTAATCCAGGCAAGACCTCGAATCGCTCGCCGTCGAAGCTGTCGAAGTTGGCGACATAGGAAGCGATGGTGAAGCGTCGAAAAACAGCAAGCAAAGTTTCCCGCTCACCTAGCGGCAGCGTTGCGTATGCCAAACCGATCGATACGCGCAGGATGTCGGCCAGATCGAAGGCATGGTCGATGGTGGGTGCCAGCAGATCAAAGCGGTGCTGAAACGACATCTTCGTGCCAGCCCGCATCGTCTGGATCAGTCCCGAATTAAGAAGCACAATAGGGCTTGAAACCTCCGAAAAATCGGCAGCTTCGGAGGGTCGGTTCAGCATGCAAAACCCAGCACTTGCCAAAGTCAGGAAGCTGCGCCGAACAAGCGATCTCATTCGCCAACCAATATCTGGGCAACTGCGCCGGCAGTACCCACTGCCCTGACGGCGACTTCGACGATATCGCGTGCGGTAAGCTTGGCATCGATGAGTTGTTTGGCTTGGCTGTCATGTTCGAGAAAGCGGTCGGGCAGCGCCATTGGGCGGAACTTGAGACCTGGGCCATAGACCGGGGCCCCGAAGCCGGGTGCATCGAG
>JANXRT010000474.1 GCA_025356735.1 Acetobacteraceae bacterium
GGCGAGCGGCAGCCGTCGTAGCCGTTGGGCATGGGATGAGTCGCGCAGCAAAGCCTCCAGCTCCGGATCTTCCATCGGCTGGCGGCGATCGCTCCCATAGCGGTACCATCCCTTGCCTGCAGCGGCGCCGCAACGCCCGGCATCAAGCATTAGATCCAGGGTCGGCGAATACCGCAGCCGCCAGACCGGTGCGTGATCCGGGCTCATATCGGCGAATGCTGCCAGACCCTGCTGGTCCATCGCGGCAAGCGGCGCCACGGTGAAGCCGAACTGCACCAAAGCGCGATCGACCTGCAACGGGGTGGCACCCTCGTCGATCAGGTGGATCGCCTCACGCAGCAACGGCCAGCGCAGCCGTTCGGCCAGCTCGCGTCCGCCTTGCCCCGCCCGTTCCTGCCGGGACAGCGCCTCGGTCAGGCTGGCATGGCGCAACGCGCGGGCCTGCGGCGATGGGTCGGGCGTGGCCAGGAGGGACGTAGACAGAACGGGCGTGGACATCGTCGTTCCCCGGACGCCGTTCTGTGAGGAAGGCCAAAGCCCGTCCGTCTGCGGCGTTATTCTTTCACCGCTTAAATCCAGCCAGGCCGAAAATCCAGCGCAAATATCGCTTTGGGGTGCTCAGCTATAGGCGAAGGTGGAACCGCCATCGACCGAGATCACGCTGCCGGAGATGAATCGGCTGGCGTCGCCGGCCAGGAACAGGCAGGCCTCGGCGACATCGTCAGGCTCGCCCAGCCGTTGCAAGGGGATACGGGCCTGTCGTGCCTGGATCGTTTCGGGCGACAGCTTGGCGGTCACTGCCTCGGTCCGGGTCGATCCCGGCGCGATCGCGTTGACCCGTATCTGCTTCGGGCCAAGATCGGTCGCCGCCGACCGGGTCAGCCCGACCACGCCGGCCTTGATGCCGCAATACAGCATGGCGTTGGGCAGGCCGAGGAACGCCGCCGCGGAGGCGATGTTGATGATCGAGCCGCCGGTGGCGTTGTTCGATGCCTCGATCGCCTCGGCCGCCGCCTGGATGCCCCAGGCGACGCCGGCGAAACCGATATTGACCATCCGGTCCATCGTCTTCTCGGTGATCGTCGCGATCGCCTCGTAGCGCACCCAGGCGGCATTGTTGACCATGATGTCGAACCGGCCGTGGCGCTGCGACAAGGTGCGCACGGCGGCGTGGACGTTGTCGCGCACGGCCGCATCCATCGGCAGGTCGACGGCCTGGCCGCCGGCAGCGGTGATCAGGTCGATCGTGGCGCGGGTGAACTCCGGCCTGAGGTCGTTGATGCCGACGATGGCACCCTCGGCCGCCAGCCGACAGGCGATGGCGCGGCCGATGCCGTTGCCCGATCCGGTCACCAGCGCCACCCGTCCGGCCAGGGAATGGGTCATGGGACGCCTCCGGTCATCGTTTGCGGCTTTCCGACAGGCGCAGGCTGCGGCCTCCATCCATCAGCATGGTCTCACCCGTCAGCATCGGCACCTCGTCGCCGGCCAGGAACGCCACCGCGCTCGCAACCTGGATGCGCGTCTGCGGCGTGTCCCAGCGCTCGCCGGCGAAATCCGGTGCCAGCGCATTGACCCGGATGCCGTCATCAGCCAGTTCCAGAGCCAACGAGCGCGTCAGGCCGATCAGCGCCGCATTGGCCGCCATCCAGTGCACGCCACCCCAGGCGCCGAGATGCCCGCGCGCCGCGACGTTGACGATGCGGCCACCCTCCGCCATTCGCGGCAGCACCGCCTGGACGATGGCCACGACATCGAACACCAGCATTTGCAGCGCCGTGGCCAGAGCGTCGTCGGTGATTTCGGCGAAGCGCATATCTTCGATGTGCACCGGGATGTTGACCACCAGGACCTGCACCAGATCGTCGGCTCGCGGCAATCCGGCAATGACCGCCTCGTTCGCCGGGCAGGATCGCACGGCGTAGCCATCGCGCGTCAGGCGATCCACGATCTCGGTTCCGAAGGCCCGGTCTGCGCCGGCAACAATGGCGATTTTCATAGTGGCGGTATCCCGACCGACTTGCCGCCGTCGGTCAGCAGAACCTGGCCGTTGACGAAGGCGGCGCCCGGCGAGGCCAGGAAAGCCACCGATTCGGCGATCGCCGCTGGATCGGCTGCCGCACCGCTCGGCTCGCGGCTTTCCAGCGTGCGCCGCATCTGGGCCGAGAAGCCGCCGAGCATCCTGGTATCGACCATGCCGGGCGCCACCGCGTTGACGGTGATCCCCTGCCAGCGCAGCTCGACCGCCATCGCCCGCGTCAGGCCGACCACGGCCGCCTTGCTGGCGACATAGTGCGACGCGCCGGCGCCGCCGAGATATCCGCGCGAAGCGATGTTGACGACCCGGCCGCCGGCGCTCATGCGCGCCACCGCCTCCTGCGCCACGATGAACAGGCCGGCAACGTTGACCGCGAAGAGGCGCCTGAAATCGGCGATTGACAGCTCGCGTATGCCCAGCAGCTCGGCGGCGATGCCGGCATTGTTGACCACGACCCCGATCGTTCCCAGCCGGCTGAACAAGGCGGCGACGGCCGCGCGGTCGCGCACGTCGAGCACGTGGCCGGTGACATCCAGGCCCTCGTGGCGCAACGCGGCGGCGGTCGCGGCTACCTCATCGGCGTCGATGTCGGTCGCGATCACGCCGAAGCCGTCCTGCCCCAGGCGTTTTGCGATGGCCTGTCCGATACCTCGCGCCGCGCCGGTGACGACCGCCGTCTTCGACATGGATGTTGCTCCGATCAGATGCCACCCCGGCACTAAGTAGCGGGTCACAAGGGGCTTGTCCCTTGGCGGGGTATGGGGCAGGGCCCGAGGCTTGCTTTATCACGTACGTGAATTTTTCATCCGCAACCGTGGCTGCGATGGTTTCAAATCCGCCGCCGCCGCAAGCTGAACCTAACCAGCAGGAGGAACGAGCAATGAGCGTCATCCGCACCGAGATCGCCGACCATATCGCGGTGATCACTATGGACGCGCCGCCAGTCAACGCCGTCACGCAGGAGTTCATGGAAGAACTCACCGCGGCGTTCGACGCCATCAACGATCTGGATGAAGTCCGGGTGGCAATCGTCACCGGTGCCGGGAAAATCTTCTCGGCCGGCGCCGACATCAGGGGCCGCGCCGACCGGCCGACCCATCCGGGCCTCGGCTGGGCGCATGCGCGCCGCGCGCGGGAGATGAGCTGGTCGATCGTCGAGTGCAAGAAGCCGGTGATCGCCGCCATCAACGGACCGGCGCTCGGCGCCGGGCTTGGCATCGCCGCATCGTGCGACATCCTGGTGTGCTCTGAGAACGCCTCGCTCGGCCTGCCCGAGGTCGATGTCGGGCTGATGGGCGGCGGCAAGCACACCATGCGGCTGTTCGGCCACTCGCTGACCCGGCGGATGATGATGACCGGCTACCGCGTGCCCGGCGCCGAACTCTACCGCCTCGGCATCGTCGAGGCCTGCGTGCCGCGCGAGGGGCTGATGGAGGCGGCGATGGTGTTCGCGCGCGAGATCGCAGCCAAAAGCCCGATCGCGACAAGGATGGCCAAGCAGGCAGCCTCGACGATCGAGTTCATGACGTTGCGCGACGGCTATCGTTTCGAGCAGAACCTGACCGCCGAGCTGAGCCGCACCGACGACGCCAAGGAGGCGATGCGGGCGTTCTCCGAGAAGCGCCGGCCGGTGTTCAAGGGTCAGTGAGGCGATGCGGAAAGTAGCCGAAAAGACCGCGTTCATCACTGGTGCGAACCAGCACCGAAGTGGGGCTTCCTTCGAATGCGGCGCAAGTTGCTAAACCGTTCGGTGAAACTTATTCAGGGTGGGGTCCCGATCGGCG
>JANXRT010000531.1 GCA_025356735.1 Acetobacteraceae bacterium
AGCGTGCATGTCGCACATACGCTGCCCGCGCCGCATGTCGCCGCACCACACCAGGAAGACCGGCGCCGAGGCGATCCAGTCCATCGTCCCGATCCAGTCGGCGATCCGCTTGATCCGCTCCGGATCGCGCATCACCACCACCGAATACTGCTGCAAGTCGGACTTGCTCGGCGCCGACTGCGCGCAGGCCAGCAGCGTATCCAGCAGCCCATCTCCCACCGGATCGGCCCGGTACCGCCGCGTCACCCGCCGATCCAGCAGCGCCGCGACCGCCGCCGGCATCTCGTGATCCGTGTCCTCCGGCGCCCGCCCATAGCGCGCCGCCAACAAATCCGATCCGTCCTGGTGCTTGTCCATGGCCACAGCTTGCCCCAATGCCGGGGCCGCGCAACCCTGCCGGGAACGCCACGAGGAAACGCCATGACCTTCACCATCGCCCGCATCGAAACCTTCGTCTTCCGCGCGGCCATAGCCAACCCGGTGGTGACCTCGTTCGGCTCCATCCCCGAACGTGTCTCGGTCATCACCCGCGTCGAGGACAGCGAGGGCGCCCATGGCTGGGGCGATGTCTGGTGCAACTTCCCAAGCTACGGCGCCGAGCACCGCGCCCTGGTCCTGGCCCGCAGCATCGCCCCAATGGCGATAGGCCAAAGGATCGAAGATCCGGCTAGTCTGTGGCGTGAGCTCACCGCCCGTTCCCACATCCTCGCCGTTCAAAGCGGCGACGTCGGCCCCTTCGCCGCCGCCCTGGCCGGCCTCGACACCGCCCTATGGGACCTGAAAGCCCGACGTGAAAAACGCCCGCTGTTCCGCCTGCTCGGCGGCACCAGCGGGCGGATAGACATCTACGCCAGCGGCCTGAACCCCTCCGACGGCCCCGAAACGGTTGAGCGCACCCGCCAGGAAGGCTACCGCGCGTTCAAACAGAAAATCGGCTTCTCCGAACAAACCGACGTCGCCAACCTTCGCCGCATCCGCGCTACCATGCGCGCCGGCGAAAAGCTGATGGTCGACGTCAACATGGGCTGGACCGTCGAGGAAGCGCTGCGCATGGCCCCCATCCTCCAGGAATTCGACCTCGACTGGGTCGAGGAACCCATTCTCGCCGACCGCCCCGAAGCCGAATGGCGCGCCCTGGTCCACGCCTACAAAGCCCCGCTGGCCGGCGGGGAAAACCTCCGCGGCCAGGAACTGCTGCAGGCCGCCTCCGACACCTGGCTAGGCGTCATCCAGCCCGATGTCGGCAAATGGGGCGGCATCTCCGGCTGCCTCGCCGTGGGCCAGGCCGCGGTCGAGGCCGAAAAACGCTACTGCCCGCACTGGCTCAGCGGCGGCATCGGCCTGATGGCCTCCGCCCACCTGCTCGCCGCCGCCGGCGGCGCCGGCCGGCTGGAGGTTGACTGCAACCCCAACCCGCTGCGCACCCTGCTCGCCCAGCCCTTTCCAACCCTCACTGATGGCGCCTTCCAGCTCACCGAAGCCCCCGGCATCGGCGTCGAGCCAGATCTCACCGCGGCGAAACAATACCAGGTCGCCCATCACGAAACCGCATGATCGACAAGCTGGATTTCCTGATCGCGCTCGCCCGCGAAAAGCATTTCGGCCGCGCCGCCGAGGCCTGCGGCGTCACCCAGCCCACCCTTTCGGCCGGCCTGAAGCAATTGGAGGGCGCGCTGGGCGTCCTGCTGGTAAATCGCGGCTCGCGCTTCCTCGGCTTGACGCCGGAGGGCGACCGCGTGCTCGAATGGGCCCGCCGCATCACCGGCGACTCCCGCGCCATGCGCGACGAAATCCGCGCGCTCCGCCGCGGCCTCGCCGGCCACCTGCGCCTCGCCGCCATCCCGACCGCGCTGCCGGTGATTGCCGAGCTGACCACGCCGTTCCGAAAAACCCACCCGGAAGTTTCCTTCACCGTCCTGTCGCGAACCTCGATCGACATCCTCGCCCAGCTCGACGCCGCCGAGATTGAGGCCGGCCTGACCTATGTCGACAACGAACCCGTCGGCCGTGCCCGCCACATCCCGCTGTTCCAGGAGCGCTACCGCCTGGTCACCTCGGCCGGCAGCCCGCTCGGCGACCGTGACAGCGTCACCTGGGCTGAGGTCGGCGCTATCCCCCTGTGCCTGCTGACCTCGGACATGCAGAACCGCCGCATCATCGATCGGCGCCTTCGAAACGCCGGCGTCGAGCCGCGCCCGACGCTGCAATCCAACTCGATCGTGCTGCTGTTCGCCCATGTCCGCACCGGCCAGTGGGCCAGCGTGATGCCGGACGTGCTGGCCGAGATCCTCGGCCTGCCCGAAACCCCCGGCCTTGCAGCACCCATCCGCTCGATCCCGATCGTCGATAATGAAATCCCGCCGATGATCGGCCTGGTCTATCCGTCGCGCGAGCCGCTGGCGCCGATGACCGCCGCGCTGGTGCTCGAAGCCCGTCGCCTGGCGCAACGATGGGAAAACCGGCGATAGATATGTTCTATCGCCGCACGGAACTCGCCGCTTGCACGATTTTCTGAAACACGGCTTTTGATTACATCCAACGAGGATGTGCCGGTTGCCGAACGTCGAAACCTGGAACGTGGACCGCGCCCGTGCGATCATGTCCGACCACGCCGGGGTGAAAGGCGCCAGCCTGCCGATCCTGCATGAGATCCAGCGCGTGTTCGGCTACATCCCCGATGCCGCCATTCCGATGATCGCCGACGCGCTCAATGTCAGCCGCGCCGAAATCTTTGGGGTCGTCACCTTCTACCACGACTTCCGCCGCCACCCGCCTGGCCAGCATGTCTTGTTGATGTGCCGCGCCGAAGCCTGCCAGTCGATGGGCGCCGTGGCGCTCGCCGACCACGCCCGCAAAACCCTCGGCGTCGATTGGCACGGCACCACCGCCGACGGCCGCGTCACGCTGGAGCCCGGCTACTGCCTTGGACTCTGCGCGACTGCCCCCGCCGCCCTGCTCGACGGCGTGCCGCACGGCCGCCTCAACCCCGCCCGGCTCGACGCCGCCCTGGACGCCGCGACATGAAGATCTTCGTCCCTCGCGACGCCGCCGCCCTCGCGGTGGGCGCCGAAGCGGTCGCCGTCGCCCTGTCCCGGTTGCCCGGCGTCGAACTCGTCCGCACCGGCTCGCGAGGCCTGTTCTGGCTCGAACCCATGGTCGAGGTCGAAACCCCGGCCGGCCGCATCGCCTACGGGCCGGTGGCAGCGTCCGACGTGCCGGGCCTGCTCGCCGCCGGCCTGCTTGATGGCGGCCCGCACGCGCTCCGCCTCGGCCGCCCGGAAC
>JANXRT010000013.1 GCA_025356735.1 Acetobacteraceae bacterium
CCGGCGGCGGCAATCGCCGCCGCCGGGCTGCAAGGTCGGTTCTGGCGCCGCCTTTTCGGCCCAGCCCTGGCGTTCGGTTTTTCGATTTCCGCGATCGTCTATCTGCAGGGCGTGTTCGCGTTGCTTCCAATCCCGCCGCGACTGGACCCGACGGCGCTGCAACTTGCCGGCTGGCCGGGGCTGGCCTACGAGGTGGAAACCGCCCGCCGGCATGACGGCGCGGTATTCGTCGCCGCCGACCAGTACGGCGTCGCCTCGCAGCTCGCCCGGCTGTTGCCGGCCCCGGTGGTTGGCATCGAGCCGCGCTGGCGCTTCTTTGATTTGCCCGAGGCGCGCATCGCCGGCACTCGCGGTATCCTGGTGCGAAGCCAACGTCGCGGGCCGGACTTCGATGCCGGCCCGTGGTCCGACGTCCACCCGGTTGGGACCGCCTTCCGGCAGCGCGACGGCGTGGCGGTGGAGCGCTATTTTCTCTACTCGGTGGTTGCCCGTGCCGATCTGCCGCAAGCTGTCGAACTGCCTGCACTGACAAATAAGGACCGCGATGACGCCGCTTCCGAACCATGACGACGTTGTGGCCGCCGCCACGCGCATCCGCGATCATGTGGTCCGCACGCCGATGCTGCGCCATCCGCTGCTCGACCAGCTGACGCAGGCAACAATCCTGCTCAAGCCGGAGCCATTGCAGCGCACCGGCAGCTTCAAGCTGCGCGGCGCAACCAACGCCATCCTGCAGCTGGCCGGCGGCGAGGTCGTGACGCACTCATCCGGCAACCACGGCCAGGCGGTGGCCTGCGCCGCCGCCGCGGCTGGCCTGACCGCCACCATATTCATGCCGCGCGACGCCCCGGCGATCAAGATCGAAAGCACGCGGGCCTGGGGCGGCCGGGTGATCTTCTACGACCGCGACAAGGATGACCGCTTCAAGCTCGCCGAGGATTTTTCCCGGGACACGGGTGCCACGCTGGTGGCGCCATTCGACGATGCGCAAGTGATCGCCGGCCAGGGCACCGCGGCGCTCGAGCTCGCGCAGGATGCCCAGGATGCCGGCCTGTCGATGGATGCGTTCCTGGTCTGCACCGGCGGCGGCGGGTTGACCGCCGGCAGCGCGCTGGCGTTGGAGGGGGTATCGCCGGCAACCGAGATCCATGCCGTCGAGCCCGAGGGATGGGACGACACCGCGCGATCGCTGCGCGTCGGCAGCCGACTGGCCAACAAGCCGGGCGGTTCGACGCTGTGCGACGCGCTGCTGGCGGCGATGCCGGGCGAGCTTACCTTCGCCATCAACCAGCCGAGGCTGAAAGGCGGCCTGGTGGTCAGCGACGCCGAGGTGATGGCGGCGATGGCGTTCGCCTTCCGCCACTTCAAGCTGGTCGTGGAGCCGGGCGGCGCGGTCGCGCTGGCGGCGCTGCTGTCCGGCCGGCTGCCGGTTGCTGGCCGGGTGGTTGGCGTGATGCTGTCGGGCGGCAACGTCGATCCGGCGGTGTTCCGGCGCTGCCTGGATCATTAGTTCCTGGTTAAACCAAACGCGTCACGTTCCACGGCAAAGCGGAGCATGGCGGCGCTATGGCGGGCAAGAAGACGGACAAGGCCGGTGCTCGCGTTCGCCCGATCATCATCAAGCGGGAGGAGGTGGTGGAGGGCGGCCACCATGGCGGTGCCTGGAAGGTGGCCTACGCCGATTTCGTGACCGCGATGATGGCGTTCTTCCTGCTGATGTGGCTGCTCAACGCCACTACCGAGGCGCAGCGCAAGGGGCTGGCGGACTATTTCAGCCCGAACAACATCCTGAGCCGTGAGGCGTCGGGCAACGGCCAGCCGTTCGGCGGCAACAGTGCCAGCGTCAAGGGACCGCTCGCCTCCGACCGCGGTGCCGTGCAGGTGACACACGCCAAGGCGCCGATCGTCGAGGATGTCGAGGAGGAGGACGTGCCGGAGGCGGCGCAACCCCGCCCGAACCGGGCCGGCGCGCCGTCCGACCAGCCGGACAAGGACGCCGACACGCCAAAGGTCGCCGGTGCCGCGACCAAACCGGCCGAGCAGGGCCAGGCGCATGCGGTGACGGCACCGATGCCCGGCAGCAGTTCCGGGGCCGCCGCCGGGGGGTTTCCCGACGCGATCCGCCCGCCCACGGCGGCGCAACTTCACGCTGAGCACGTCCGTGAGGAGAAGAAACTGTTTGCCGACGCCGCCGAGCAGCTGCGCGAAGCGGTGCGCGCTGATCCGGCATTGGCCAGCCTCGCGCGCCAGCTGGCGATCGACTTGACGCCGGAGGGCCTGCGCATCCAGCTGCTGGACGACGATCGCAGCCCGATGTTCGCGACCGGGTCGGCGGTGCCGAACGATCGCGCCCGGCTGCTGCTGCAGAAGGTGGCGCCGGTGCTGATGCGGCTGCCGCAGCAGATAGCCCTGTCGGGCCACACCGACGCCGCGCCGTTCCGCGGCGGCGAGCGCTCCAACTGGGAG
>JANXRT010000053.1 GCA_025356735.1 Acetobacteraceae bacterium
CGGCGTGTCGTTCGGCCTGGGCGGCCTCGGCGCCGCAGCGTTGGGCCAACTCGCCGACCATACCAGCATCGACACCGTCTATCGCGTCTGCGCCTTCCTGCCGGTGCTCGGACTGCTGACCGCCTTTCTGCCCCGCATCGACAAGCCAAGCCGCGTGGGGTCGTAACATGCCCGTCCTCAACCGTATTGCCGCCTTCGCCCCCGACCTGACCGAATGGCGGCAGGACCTTCACGCCCACCCCGAACTCGGCTTCCAGGAGCACCGCACCAGCAATTTCGTCGCCGAAAAGCTCGCCGGCTGGGGCATCGAGGTAACCCGCGGCATCGCCGGCACCGGCCTGGTCGGCAGCTTGCGCGTCGGCACCTCGAACCGCGCCATCGGCATCCGCGCCGACATGGACGCGCTGGAGATGCCCGAGGCGAACGATTTTCCCCACGCCTCGAAAAACGCCGGCGCGATGCACGCCTGCGGCCATGACGGCCACACCACCATGCTGCTCGGCGCCGCGCGCTATCTGGCCGAAACCCGCAACTTCGACGGCACCGTGCACTTCATCTTCCAGCCCGCCGAGGAAGGCCTCGGCGGCGGCCGCGTGATGGTCGAGGAAGGCCTGTTCGACCGCTTCCCCTGCGACACGGTGTTCGGCGCCCACAACGACACCTATTTACCTGTTGGCACCATCACCGCGGTCGAAGGTTCCGTCAGCGCCGCCTCCGACCGGTTCTGGATCCGCATCGCTGGCATAGGCGGCCACGCCGCGCGCCCGCATCGCACCATCGACCCCGTGCTTGTGGGTGCCCACATCGTCGTCGCGCTGCAATCCATCGTCGCCCGCCGCATCGACCCGCTATCCAGCGCCGTGCTGTCGATCACCCAGTTCCACGCCGGCAGCACCGGCAACGTCATCCCCCAGACCGCCATCCTCAACGGCACCGTGCGCACCCTGAAACCGGCCGTGCAGGACGAAATGGAGCGGCTGCTTTCCGAAGTTGCCACCGCCACCGCCACCGCCCACGGCGCCACCGCTGCTGTCGAATACATCCGAGGCTACCCGCCTGTGCTCAACGCCCCCGCCCCCACCGAACGCGCCGCCCTTGCCGCCGCCAAGATCGTCGGCGCCGAGCACGTCATACGATCGCGCCCACCCGGCATGGGCGGCGAGGACTTCAGCTTTATGGCGCTACGCGTGCCAGGCTGCTTCGTCCGCATCGGCCAGGCCGACGGCGCAATCGGCAGCACGCCGGTGCATAACTCGGCCTATGATTTTAACGACGCCATACTGCCGATCGGCGCATCGCTTTGGTCGACGCTGGTGGAGCAGGAACTCCCGCGGCAAAGCTAGCATACGGTCGCTTCGCCTATCTGAAGCGCCCATCCCGCAAAGGTTGTGGCTGCCAAGCTCCAGGTCCGGTGCAGAGTTACAAGCGGCCCGACTCAGGTGCCCGCGTAGTGCGCCCCGCTGATAACGAGTGGCAGCACAAGCTCAGGGACGAGGTAACCAAGCCATACGGCCGTCGGTTTGGGCAGACCGACCTTGCGAATGGAGACCAGCCGACCAACACCGCCCAGCAAGACGCCTAAGGCGAGCAGATAAACAAGAAAACCTTGTCCGCGAATGGTGAAACCGGCCCAAAGGCAAATAAGACCGGTTGCCAGATAAACGCCGGCCATGAAACGGTGCACGTTATCCAACTGCGGCGACGTGTCTGGCTCACCAAGATACATCTGAAGCGATCCGCCGAAAATAGCGATCGCAGCCACAAGCCATAGACCGACCTGAGTGATGTGCTGGCTAACCGACAAGGTAATTTCTGCGGACATCTAAAACCTGTGGAGAGAGGATCATTACTCGATGAAGCTCCCAGCTTTCGCTGCCATGGCGAGAGCATCGTCTTCTTGCTTCGTCCGAGAATGTTTCAATATCACTTCAGCTTAATCCTTAGCAACATCTTGCACATAGCACCAACACGCCGGGTTCCGGCTCCCCGACATCCCGGCCGCATTCAGAAACGCCCTCACCGCTGGTAAGCCTCGCGCACGCTGAAGGTACGCTTTCTGAAGCCAGGTGGAACGCCCTTACAGGGCGGCCAGTTCACTTACTGCTTGTGGCGTCGCTCACCACAAACGATCGGCAATTCGAGCCACGAACACCGCATGGGCTACCAACTCGGCCTCAGTCGGTACCATTGGCCGACCGGTGCGTGGCCCCTCCAACGTATAGGCCACCGCGGAGAAGCCTTCCTGGCCTTCCTCGGCCAAAACCAGCCCGCGTTGGCGCCCGCCGGTCAGCTCGACATAGACTTCGGACAGCAGCTTGCAGTCGAGCAGCGCGTTGTGGGTGGTTCGCGCCGACAGGTCGATCTCGAACCGCCGGCACAGCGCGTCGAGGCTGTTCGGCATGCCGGGAAAGCGCGTTCGCGCCAGCGCCAGCGTGTCGATCATCCGCGCGCGGTCGAGCGGTTGGCGGCCGGCCCGCAGCAACTCGGCGTCCAGAAAGCCGAAGTCGAACGGCGCGTTATGGGCGATCAGCGGGTCGGTGCCGAGAAATTCCAGCATCTCGTCGGCGATGGCGGCGAATTTCGGCTTGCCGGCGAGGTCCTCGGCGCGGATGCCATGAACGCGGGTGGAGTCGGGCGGAATGTCGCGTTCGGGGTCGATCAGGCGGTGGAAGCTGGCGCCGGTCGGCAGCCCGTCGTTCAGTTCAAGCGCCGCGATCTCGATCACCCGGTCGCCGGTCAGCGGATCGAAGCCGGTGGTTTCGGTGTCGAACAGCACGGATCGGGTCATTGCCGCCTTTGGGATCAGGGGTTTTCGGCTCTCAGGCAAGGATCTTGGCGATCAGCGGCGTCAGCTGACGCCGGGAATGATAGCGCGAAAGTCCGGTCCGGACCACCAGGTCGGCGCGGCGGCGCTTCTCGGCGTCCGGCATCTGACGCGCGATGACGCCGGCGATCTGCGCGGTGGTCATGGTGCCGCGCCGGCGCACGCGCTGCATCTGCACGGCGCGCGGGGCGGAAACGACAACCACGAAATCGACCCGCCAGGCATCGCCCATCTCCAGCAGCAGCGGGTTGTCGATGACCGCGGCGCGGGCGCGATGGCGGCGGGCACGGGCGACGAACTCGTTCTGCGCGCGGTGCACCAGCGGATGCACGATACGCTCCAGCCTCGCCAGCTCGGACGGCTGGCCGAGCACCGCGCGCAGCCGGCCGCGATCGACCTGGCCATCGATCACCACGCCGGGGAAGGCGGCTTCGATCGGGTACACCGCGCGGCCGCCCTTGGCGTATAGGCGGTGGACCTCGGCATCGGCGTCGAACACCGGAAAGCGCGCGCGCCGAAAGGCCGCGGCGGCGGTCGATTTGCCCATGCCGATCCCGCCGGTCAGGCCCAGCACCATCATGCCGGCGACAGCAGATCGGCGGCGACGAACCGGCGCAGCGCCTCATCGACCACGGGCGTGACGCCGAACCACGTCGAAAAACCCGGCACGGCCTGATGCAGCAGCATTCCAAGGCCCTCTACGGGGCGCAGCCCACGCGCCCGCGCCGCCGCCAGCAGCGGGGTTTCGAGCGGCACATAGACAATATCGGCGACCGCCGTTCCCGCCGAGGCGCTGGCCAGGTCGATCGCCAGCCCGCCGGCGTTCTCGCCCGCCTTGCTCATGCCGACCGTCGTCGTGTTGACCACCAGCGCGTGCTCGCCCAGCGCGTCGGCCCGTGCCTCCCAGCCGACCACCCGCAATCCCGGCAGGTCGCGCGCCAGACCCTCGGCCTTCTCCGCCGTGCGGTTGCTGACGCTGACCACCACGCCGAGGTCCTGCAACGCGGCAACGATCGCCCGCGCCGCGCCGCCGG